>NZ_LUNF01000157.1:0-15392 GCF_001626145.1 Aeromicrobium sp. REDSEA-S32_B7 | reverse complement strand
GGACCGACGAGCCCGGGCGGCCAGCGCCAGGTCGAGGAGGAGGAACACCGCCAGCGAGACACCCAGCAGCGGCACGAACCACCCGACCGCGAGCGTCACCCCGACGACGCCGACGAGCACGCCGGGCGAGAGGCGACGCCACGTGCCGCGCCCCGGCGCACGCCCGACCCGGGCCGTGCCGCGCGTGGGACGACGCTGCCACCACGACCGGTAGCCGAGCAGCGTCACGGCGATCAGGCCGAGCGCGACCGCCGCGAGCACCAGCTGGTTGAGCAGCCCGAACAGGACGCCGACGTGGGCGTCGATCGTCCAGCGGGTGAGCTTGGCCGCGAGCGGCTCGTCGGCGAAGCGGATCTCGTCGACGACCGACCCGTCACGCGGGTCGACAGCCACCGAGTCGAGCCGCGTGGGCGCGCTGCGCTTCTTCTCGGCGACGGTCCACGCCGACGCGTCGTCGACGGGGGCGGTGAGCAGGAGCGGGTCCTGCAGCCCCGACGCGCGCGCCGCTGCCAGCACCCCGTCGACCCCGACGCCGCGGCTCACGACGTCGTCTGAGGTGCCCGCACCGGACGCCCCGTGCCCACCGTGGGACCCGTGCCCGCCGTGGCCCGACGACCCGGCGTCGTCGCCGTCCAGCGACGTCGTCAGCGTCGTGCCTGTCCACGAGAGCGCCGTGCGCACCTCGGCCACGTGCTCGCCGGCGAAGCGCGACCACGTGAGCCCGGTGGCCGACAGGAACAGCGCACCGACAGCCAGCCAGACGCCGAGGGTCGCGTGCCACGACAGGGTGCGGCGGCGTCCCGTCGCCGACTGCTCCGGCAGCAGGAGCCTGCGTGCCCGACGGTCGGTGCGCCGCTTGGTGAACCAGAGCGCGAGGCCACCCAGCACGACGACCCAGAGCCAGCTGGCGGCGAGCTCGCTGTAGTAGCGCCCGACCGTGCCGAGGTGCAGGTTGCTGTGCAGCTCGTTGAGCCAGGCGCGCACGCCCAGCCACTGGCCGTACTGGCGCTCCTGGCCGAGCACCTCGCCGGTGTAGGGGTCGACCATGACGGCGCGGTAGGAGTTCTCGGGCACGTCGGCGTCGGTGAACACGACCCGGGTGCTGCTGTCGGGGGTCGCGGGCGGCCGGATCTCGACGAGGGTCCCGTCGGGGTGCGCCTCGCGGGCGACCGCGAACTGCTCGGAGAGCGGCAGCTGCGCACCGCGAGGCTCGACGGTGAGCTCGTCGGCGTAGACGGCGCGTTCGATCTGCGGTGCCGCGGTGTAGACCAGCCCGGTCACGGCGGCGACGAGGATGAACGGCGCGACGAGGACGCCGGCGTAGAAGTGCAGGCGCAGCACGAGGGGCTTGAGCTGCGCCCAGACGCCCGGTCGGGCGTCGGTGGTGGAGGTCATGGTGGTCCTTCGCAGGAGAGGAGGTCAGGTGAGGAGGGACTGGCCGAGCTGCTCGCCGCGGCGTGCGCCGGGCAGCACCGCGAACACGGCCGAGCCGATCGGGGTGGTCCACTGGTTGAGCAGGTCGAGCTCGGCGAGCCGACGCTGGAGGGGCACGAACTGCGCCTCGAGGTCGGCCTGGAAGGACACGAAGACGAGGCCCGCGTCGGTCAGCTCGCCCGGTGGCGGCGGGTCGTCGTAGTTGTAAGGCCGCCGCAGGATGCGCTGGCGACGGTCGTCCGTCCTGGCCCGGCGGACGTGGGCGAAGGGGTCGATGACCTCCAGCCCGTTGGCGTCGACCGCGTCGAGGTCGGGGTCGTCCTCGAGCCGTCCGCCGGTGAGCGGCCGACCGTCGTCGAGCCGGCGCCCGATCGTGCGCTCGCGCGCGGTCCGGTCGATCTCGTCCCAGGTGTCGAGCTCCATGCGGATGCGCCGGACCACCATGGTCGTGCCGCCGTCGAGCCAGGCGGGGCCCTCGGGCGCGGTGGTGGCACTGCGCCACACGAGCGCGTCGTGGTCGACAGGCTGCGGGTTGGCCGTCCCGTCGACCTGGCCCATGAGGTTGCGTGGCCTGCGGTCACGCCCGACCGGGCCGCGGAAGCCACGCTGCACCCACCGGACGGTCGTGAACGTGCGCGCCTCCTTCGTGAGCAGACGGAGGGCGTGCGAGACGACGAGCTCGTCGTCGGAGCAGATCTGCAGCAGCAGGTCGCCCCCGCTCCAGCGGTCCTCGAGGCGGTCGACGCTGAAGTCCGGCAGGGGGCCGAGCCACGACGGCACGTCGACGCCGGCGGCCTCCACCGCTCCCGGCCCTACGGCGAGCGTGACCGTGAGCCCGGACGGGCGCAGCGCCAGCTCGGGCTCGGTGTCGGCGAGCCCCGCGCGACCGGCCGTCAGACGCTCCACGTCGTCGGTCCAGATGGCGAACAGCCGGCGGAGCGCGTCGGCGTCGACACCGTCGAGCAGGTCGTAGGCGACGAGCACGCCGTGGTCCTGCGGGGGCGTGACGACCCCGGCCTGGTGGGTCCCGCGGAACGGGACGGTCCGCAGGCCGGGGTCGGCGGCGGGTGGTTCGTGGGCCCCGCGAGAGTCCGCGACGCGGCTCACCCATGGTCGCCGTGGTCCGCGTGCTCGCCGGTGTCCCCGTGACCGGTGCCGCCCTCGTAGTCCTCCTCGGCGCCGGAGAAGGACCGCGCGGGGGCCGTGAACGACATGGTCGAGTCGTCGGAGAACCGGATCGTCACGCGCACGTCCTGTCCGGGCTCGACCGGTCGGGTGAGGTCCATGAGCATGATGTGGTCGCCGCCGGGCTCGAGCGTGTGCGTCTTCCCGGCGGGCACGACGATGCCGCCCTTCTTCTGGCGCATGACCATCTGGCCGTCCTCGTCGGTGGCCATCTCGTGCAGCTCGACACGGCCCGCCACGCCGTCGGTCGTGGCGGAGACGATCGTGACGTCGCGGTCTGCGGCGTTGCGGAAGGTGCCGAACGCGGCGGTCATGCCGGAGTCGGCCGCCTTGACCCAGGGGTCCTGCACCGACACGGTCGACGCCTCGGTGGCGGGCGCGGCATCGGTCGAGGAGCCGCAGGCGGTCAGGCCGACGGCGGTGACGGTGACGAGCAGGAGGGTGGTGAGTCGCTTCATCGGGTGTGGTCCTTGTCGGAGGTCGGGGTGGTGCGGGAGCGGCGCACGAGAACGACGACGGCGGCGAGCAGCACGAGGGCAGCGAGGCCGCCCAGCGCGTACGCGCCGTAGCGCGACGTCGAGGAGACGTCGGTCGCCGTGCGCTGGGTGGGTGCGGCGCTGGACGGGGCCCGACCGTCGCCGAGGGTGAAGGCGACGACGCCGTCGATCGGGTGTCCGTCGGCCGACACGACGCGCCAGACGAGCGTGTAGCGGCCGTCGGGCAGCGTGGTGCCGGGTGCGTCGGCCAGGAGCCGGGTGCCGTCGGCGCGAGGCCTCAGCGTGGCCACGGTGTCGCCGTCGCGGCGCAGCACCATGGCGGGGCTGATGTCGCTGACGGGTTCGTTGAAGCGCAGCTCGAGCTGCTCCGGCAGGGCCTGGACGGTCGAGCCGGTCTGGGGGTTGGAGCCGATCAGTGCGCTGTGCGCCGACGCGGCGAGCCCGGGCAGCAGCACGAGCAGGCCGGTGAGCAGGCACAGCAGCACGGACCGACCCCGGAGGGTCGGGTGCATGGGTGTCTCTTCCGGGAAGGGGGTGGATCGGTGGTCAGACCGATGCCGGGGGTGCCCTTCCGAGAGGCAGCGCGAGGCGCGCGACGCCGTGCAGCGACGACGGGGTGGAGACGAGGAGGTCGGGGCGCGGTGTGGGCGCGAGGACGCGCAGGATCCGCAGCGCCCGCAGGGCGAGATGGTCGAGGATCGACAGCAGCGCGTGCTCGGCGCGCGGGACCACGGCCACGAGGAGCGCGGCGGCCAGGCCGTGGGTGAGCAGCATGAGGGCGCCGTCGCCACCCATGACGGGGTGCTGCGCCATCGACACGCCGTGGACGGCGCCCTGCGTGAGCAGGAACGCCGCAAGGAGGGTCCGCGGGGTCCAGCGCTGGCCGCTCAGCATCCAGGCGAGCGCGCCGACGCCCACGGTGATCGCGCCCAGCGCACCCAGGGAGGGCGCAGCGCCTCCGGCGGCCTCGTGGGCGCCGACGCCGAGCCCCGTGGTGAGCGCGCCGACGAACGCAGCACGGACCGTGCGGGCGTGGCCCGAGGTCAGGCGGCGGTCTGCGCTCACCGGCACACGGTACTACGCGCCGTCGTAGACGAGCGAGGGTCGTGGCCCGGCTGACCGCGACGTCAGTCGAAGCGGCGCAGGCGCAGGCTGTTGGTCACCACGAGCACGCTGCTGGCCGCCATCGCGACGCCGGCGATCATCGGGTTCAGCAGGCCGGCGACGGCGAGGGGCAGGGCGGCGACGTTGTAGCCGAACGCCCACAGCAGGTTGGTCCGGATGGTGCGCAGGGTCGCCCGCGACAGCCGCACCGCGACGACGGCCGCCGACAGGTCGCCGGAGACGAGCGTCAGGTCCGAGGCGGCGATCGCGACGTCGGTGCCGGTGCCCATCGCGATGCCGAGGTCGGCGGCGGCGAGGGCTGCGGCGTCGTTCACGCCGTCGCCGACCATGGCCACCACGCGACCCTCGGCCTGGAGCCGCTGGACGGTGCGCAGCTTGTCGTCGGGGGTCACCTCGGCCTCGACGTGCTCGATCCCGACCTCGGCGGCCACGGCGTCGGCGACGCGGCGTGCGTCGCCGGTCAGCAGCACCGGCTCGAGCCCGAGGTCGCGCAGGTCGGCGACCGCCTGCCGCGACGTCGGCCTCACGGTGTCGGCCACGGTCACGGTGCCGACGAGCCGGCCGTCGGCCTCCACGACGATCGTCGTGCCGACGACGTCGGTGGGCTCGGCGTCGTGCCCGAGCCACGACGCGCGTCCGGCACGCACACGGCTGCCGTCGACGACGCCGCTCACGCCCTGGCCGGGGTGGTTGGCGAAGTCGTGCACGGGCAGGGGCTGGTCGACGAGGGCGGCGACGGCGCGGGCCACCGGGTGCTCCGACGCGTGCTCGACGCCGGCCGCGAGCGCGCGCAGCCGCCCGACGTCGACGCCGGCGGCGGGGCGCACGTCGACGACGCGCATCTCGCCCGTGGTGACGGTGCCGGTCTTGTCGAGGACGACGGTGTCGACGCGGCGGGTCGACTCGAGCACCTGGGGACCCTTGATGAGGACGCCCAGCTGCGCACCGCGGCCGGTGCCGACCATGAGGGCGGTCGGCGTCGCGAGGCCGAGCGCGCAGGGGCAGGCGATGATGAGCACGGCCACGGAGGCGACGAACGCCTGCGTCACGGTGCCGCCGAGCAGCGTCCAGCCGAGGAACGTGACCACGGCCAGGGCGATCACGGCGGGCACGAACCAGGCGGCGACGCGGTCGGCGAGCCGCTGCACCTCCGCCTTGCCCTCCTGCGCCTCCTCGACCAGTCGCGCCATCTGCGCGAGCCGAGTGTCGGCGCCCACCGCGGTGGCGCGGACGACGAGCCGTCCGCCGACGTTCACGGTGGCGCCGGTGACCCCGCGGCCCTCGTCGACCTCCACGGGCACGGACTCGCCCGTCAGCATCGACTCGTCGACGGCCGACGCCCCCTCGACCACCTCGCCGTCGGTGGCGATCGTCTCGCCCGGCCGGACGACGAAGTGGTCGCCGACGCGCACGTCGTCGACCGGGACGCGCGTCTCCCGCCCGTCGCGCAGCACGGCGACGTCCTTCGCGCCGAGGTCGAGGAGCGCGCGCAGCGCGGCGCTCGACTGACGCTTCGCGTTGGCCTCGAGGTAGTGGCCGAGGAGCACGAACGTGGTCACGACGGTCGCGACCTCGAGGTAGATCTCGTGGGGGCCGCCGCCCGTCAGCGTCCATTCCATGCGCATGCCGATCTCGCCGGCCCCGCCGAGGAGGAGGGCCCACAGCGACCACAGGTACGCCGCGCCGACGCCGACCGACACCAGGGTGTCCATCGTGGCGGCACCGTGGCGCAGGTTCGTGGCGGCGGCACGGTGGAACGGCCAGGCGCCCCAGGTGACGACGGGGGTGGCCAGCGCGAGCGCCAGCCACTGCCAGCCTGGAAGCTGGGTGGCCGGCACCATCGACAGCACGAGGACCGGGAGGCTCAGCACGCCGGAGACGAGTGCACGTCGACGCATGGACGCCGCTCCATGGAGACCGCCACCGTGAGGACCGTCCGGGTGGTCGTGCGCCCCGCCGTGGTGCTCGTGCGGCAGCGTCGCGGAGTAGCCGGTGGCGGCGACGGTGTCGAGCAGCAGCTGGTGGTCGGTGCCCTCCGGCACGCGCACGGTCGCCTTCTCGGTGGCGTAGTTGACGCTCGCCTCCACGCCGTCGAGCCGGTTGAGGCGCTTCTCGATGCGCGCCGCGCAGGCGGTGCAGCTCATGCCGTGCACGTCGAGCCGGACGGTCTCCAGGCCGATGTCGTGGCCGGTGTCGTGCTCGGTGTCGTGGGTGCTCACGGTGGCCTCCTCAGGCCAGGGCGTACCCCGCCTCGGCGACGGCCTCGCGGACCGCGTCGGACGAGGTGTCGCCGGTGACGGTGACGTGGGAGGTGCCGCCGGCGACGAGGTCGACGCTGACGTCGGTGACGCCGTCGAGGGCGCTGAGCTCCTCGGTGACGGCAGCGACGCAGTGGGCGCAGGTCATGCCGGTGACGTCGTAGGTGGTGGTCATGCTGGTCCCCTCTCGGGACGGGGTCGGCTGGGTTCGGGGCGGTTCAGGAGCGGACGAGCCGAGCGATGGCGTCGGAGGCCTCCTTGACCTTCGCGTCCGCCTCGGGCCCGCCCGCGCGTGCCGCGTTGACGACGCAGTGGGCGAGGTGCTCGTCGAGCAGCTTGAGTGCCACCGCCTCGAGCGCCTTGGTGGTCGCGCTCACCTGGGTGAGCACGTCGATGCAGTAGGTGTCGTCCTCGACCATGCGGGTGAGGCCGCGGACCTGGCCCTCGATGCGTCGCAGTCGCGCGAGGACCGCCTTCTTGTCGTCGGAGTACCCGGGTGCCTCGGGGTGCTCGTGCGCGGTGCTCATCCGAGGAGTCCCTTCATCTGGGTGATCTCGGCGGTCTGCGCGTCGATGATGGCGCGTGCGAGCGCCTTGGCCCGCGAGTCCTGGCCGTCGGCGATCTCGGTCCGGGCCATCTCGACGGCACCCTCGTGGTGCTCGACCATCATCTCGAGCCAGAGCCGGTCGAAGGTCGCGCCGTTGGAGTCTGCGAGCCGGTCCATCTGGTCCTCGCTCATCATCCCGGTCATCGAGTGGCCGGCGCCTCCGTGCCCGCCGGGGTCTCCGTGGCCGCTCGGCACGTCCTCGCCCCAGCCCTCGAGGAAGCCGGTCAGCTCCTCGATCTCCGGCTTCTGGGCGGCACGGATGCGGGTGGCGAGGTCGGTGACGTCGGCGGAGGCGCCGCGGGCGGGCTCGAGCGCGAGGTCGCTCATCTCCACGGCCTGCTCGTGGTGGGGGATCATCTGCTGCGCGAACGTCACGTCGGCGCCGTCGTGGCCCTCGTCGCTGGTGTTGGGCGAGCCGCACCCGGCGAGCAGGAGGGCCGAGGCGGCCAGGACGGCGGCGAGCAGGCGTCGGTTCATGCCTCCTGTATACCCCTAGGGGGTACGGGTTTCAAGTCTCAGGCGTTTGAGGGAAACGTCCCGGACCCGAGCGAGCGGCGTGGTGGAATGTGCGCATGTCCGACGCCGTCGATGGTCCGTTCCGCCCGGTCCTGCAGGACTACCAGCCGGTCGAGCCGTCCTACAACGTGTTCTCCGGGGTGTTCCCGGCCATCATCGGCGGCAGCGTCGGCACGACGCTCGGCATGCTGGCGATCGCGCGCCGGCTGCGGGTGTCGCCTGCCGTCCAGGCGGCCGTCGTCGGGATCGGGGTCGTCGGGGTGGCGATCGGTGTCGCGCTCGCGCTCGGGACGACGCTCAGCAACGCCGTGTCGTTCCGCGTGGGCGGGCTGGCCGCCTTCGCCGGCCAGCTACCGCTGCTGCTGCGGCCGTTCCGCGCCTGGCAGGCCCGCGGTGACGACGTGGCGTCGTTCTGGGGAGTCGGCGTGGCGGCGACGATCGCCGGCCTCCTGGCGTCGGTGGTGATCGGTCTGTCCGTCCCGGGCATCCGGGACACCATGTGATGAGCGACTCCGCGCTGGCGCGCGCCGAGCACTGGCTCGAGGTCGGGCGCCCCGAGCGGTGCCTGGAGGAGCTCGGGCAGGGGGGTGCCGAACCGGATCCGCGCGGTCTCGCCCTGCAGGCCATGGCGCTGCGCCAGCTCGAGCGGTGGCAGGAGTGCGTCGACGCGACGTCCCGTGGTCTGGCCCTCGCCCCGGACGACCTCGAGCTGCGCTTCCAGCGCGCCGTCGCCGTCGAGCAGCTGGGCGACGTCGCGCAGGCCGAACGCCTCCTCCTCGCGTGCCTCGAGGCGCAGCCCCGCAACGTCGTCCTGCTGACCGGCTACGCGTCGCTGCTCCTGCGCCACGGACATCCCGACGAGGCCGAGCGGGTGCTCAGGCGCGCCGCCGTGGAGGCGCCCGGCTCGCCCGAGGTCGAGATGGTCCGGGCACGCCTGCTGATGGTCCGGCGGCGCGACGCGGACGCCGTCGAGGCGGTCCGCGGGGTGCTGGCCCAGGACCCCACCCGCGCGGACGCCCTGTGGCTGCTGGGCGCGTTGGAGCACGAGCGTGGCCTCAGCAGGCAGGCGGCACCTCGTCTGCGCAGTGCTGCGCTCAGCAACATGTCCGACGACTCCCCGATGCGGCGGTCGTGCCTGCCCAGCTCGGTATCGTCCTGGCCGCCGCTCTCCTGCTCGGCTACCGTCCCACACAGGCGGCCGGTGCGGTGCTCCTCGCGGCCTTCCTGGTCTTCGTCGCATGGTTCTGGATCGCCGTGCTCGTCAGTCGTGCTGCCAGCAGGAGGAACCGATGACCGACCCGAGGATCGACGCGCTGCAGGCCGCCGTCGCCGCCGACCCGACCAACGTCGCGCTGGTGGGGCTCCTCGCCGACCTGCTCGTCGACGCCGGACGGATCGACGAGGCGGTCACCCTGCAGGCCGGCCTCCTGGCGGCCGGCGACCTCGGACCCGAGGACGCCCTCGTGCTGACCCGGCGCGCCCTCGACGTCGACCGGCTCGACGTGGTCCGCGGCGCGCTGGAGGTGGCCCGCGGTGGCGGCCTGGTCGAGGGCCTGGCCGAGCTGGAGGCGTCGCTGCAGCAGGCGATCGCACGACGTGGCGTCGCGCTGGACGCCGGCCCCGACACGGCGCCGAGCCTGGCGGAGGAGGTCGGCCTGACCTTCGCCGAGGTCGGTGGCATGGACGACGTCAAGAAGCTGCTGCACCGGATGATCATCCTGCCGTTCGTCCGGCCCGAGCTGTACGCGAAGTACAACCGCAGCGCCGGTGGCGGCGTGCTCCTCTACGGGCCTCCGGGGTGCGGGAAGACGCTGCTCGCCCGGGCGATCGCCGGGGAGTGCGGTCTCCCGTTCTTCTCGGTCGGCATCGACGACGTCGTGTCGCCGTTCCAGGGCCAGGCCGAGCTGAACGTGTCCGAGATCTTCGCGCAGGCGCGCGACCTGCGGCCCGCGGTCGTGTTCATCGACGAGATCGACGCGATCGGGTACGCCCGTCAACGGGCGCAGGGCGAGATGGGCCGCCGGCTCACCAACGCCCTCCTGCAGGAGCTCGACGGCGTCGGACGCTCGACCGAGGGCCTGCTGGTGCTGGCCGCGAGCAACGCCCCCTGGGACGTGGACAGCGCGCTGCTGCGACCCGGCCGCTTCGACCGTCGCGTCTTCGTCCCGCCGCCCGACGAGGCGGCCCGCGAGGCGATCCTCGACGTCAGGCTGCGGGGCGTGGAGACGTCCGGCGTGGACCTGCGTGCGCTCGCGCGGGCCAGCGAGCTGTTCACCGGTGCCGACCTGCGCGCCACCGTCGAGCGTGCCCTGGACGACGTGATCGAGACCGTGCTCGACACCGGCGAGGAGATCCCCGTCGGCCAGCAGCACCTGACGTCGGCGCTGAGGCAGGTCACCCCGTCGGCGCTGGACTGGCTGGCGCGGGCGCGTGACTACGTCGAGTTCTCCAACGCGAGTGGTCAGTGGGCGGACGTCGAGTCCTACCTCGGCCAGCGTGCCGTGCGGCGGCGGCTCACGGGTCGCTGACATGGACGACGAGCGCACCCTCGCCCTCGCCTGGCACTGGTTGCAGACCGACCGCCCCGACCGCTGCCTGGAGGTCCTCGACGGTGCCGACCTGACCGACCCGCAGGTGCAGCTGCTGCGGGCGTGGGGGCTCTCCGGCCTCGAGCGCTGGCCCGACGCCGAGGCCGTGGCGAGGTCCGGTCTCGCGCAGGATCCCGGGTCGGTCGAGCTGCGTCGCGTGTTGGCGCACGCGCTCACGGGCGCCGGGCGTCTGAAGGAGGCCGCCGACGTGCTCGCCTCGGCGGTGGCCGACGCTCCGGAGGACGTCGCCGTCCGCGCGCAGCTCGCGGCCAACCTCGTCGCCCGCCGGTTCCGCGAGGAGTCGCAGCGGGCGATCGAGGCGTTCGCCGCGCTCGCGCCCGGGTCGGCGCGGGTCGCCCTGCTCCGCGCCCACTGGCACCTCGAGTTCGGACGTCGCGAGGACGCCCGGCGACACGTCCTCGAGGCGCTCGAGGTGGACCCTGCCGACCCGCAGGCCCGCGCGCTGCTCGGGGAGCTGACGGCACGGTCGGGCGACGTGGCGGGTGTCGGCCACCTGCGTCGCGCCGCCCTGGACGACTTCGGCTCCCGGTCCACCGTCGCCCGGGCGCGCCAGGCGGGCGCGCTGGACCGCTACCCCGGGCGTCTCCTGCTCCCCGCGTTGCGCGTGCACCCGGGCTGGGCCGCCGCCGGCTGCTTCGTCCTGCTGTGGGTGTCGGCGCGGGTCTTCGTCGTCGGCGACGCGGTGGTCGGCGGGGCGATGCTGGCACTGACCCTGCTGCTGGTGGTGTGGCTGGCCGTCGCCCACGCCGTCGCCGTCTGGGTCCTCGACTGAGGCCGAGGTCTAGGCTCGCCCCATGAGCGACCTTCCCGGACTCGACGGTGTGCTCGGCGTGGAGCACGTCGAGCTGACGGCAGACAAGGTGGTCGTGCGCTTCACGATCACCGAGAGGCACCTGCAACCCTTCGGCATCCCGCACGGCGGCATCTACTGCGCCGTCCACGAGTCGACCGCCAGCGTGGCCGCGCAGATCTGGCTCGGCGAGAAGGGTGTCGTGGTCGGCACCAACAACTCGACCGACTTCATCCGCCAGGCGAAGCTCGGCGACACGATCACCGTGACCGCGACCCCGATCCACCGCGGCCGCACCCAGCAGCTGTGGCACCTCGACTCCGTCGGCAGCGACGGCAGGCTCGTCGCGCAGGGCCAGGTGCGCCTGGCCAACCTCGACCAGCCCGTCCCGCCGGAGGCGCTCGCCGCCTTCACGGGGACGACGAGCGGCTGACCGTGCGCCGCGCGCCGACCCCGGCCGAGGCCGACGCCGTCGGACGCGCGCTGACCGAGCGGTTCCTCGACCCGACGCGGTGGGGCGTGCAGGCACCGCCCGAGGGACGGTGGGACGAGAGCACCCGCAGCATCCTGATCACGTCCTACCTGGGACACGCGCTGGAGCCGCCCTGGGTCCTGCGGCTCAGCGACCGCACGGCCCTGGGCCTGCCCTGGAGGCGGCGCCGCTGGTGGCAGCGCGACCTCCAGGACCTCGACCGCGTGACGCTCGAGATCGGCTGGATCGTGAACGAGGAGTTCGCGGTCGACGACCGTCTCGCCGTGGTCGTCGTCTGAACGGGGGCCGTCCACGACCCGGTAGTCTGGGGTCGTCGGCGCGACTGGCGTTGAGGTGGACATCCACCAGGGAGCCCGGCACCGCATCGACTGCAGCACCCGACAAGGGACCGTTCGCCTGGGCCCCGCGTCAGCCCCCACCACGCTGACCGGAGGAATCCCCCATGATGATGACCGTGAACGCACTCGCCACCCAGACGCCCACGACGCTCGACGACGCCGACGTGAAGGTGCTGCTGCTCGAGAACATCCACGCCGACGGCCGCGACTTCCTGCGCGGCAAGGGCTACGACGTGCAGACCAACGCCGGCGCGCTCGGCGAGGACGAGCTGATCGAGGCCATCCAGGGCGTGCACCTGCTGGGCATCCGCTCCACCACCTACATCACGCCGCGCGTGCTCGACGCCGCTCCTGACCTGATCGCCATCGGTGCGTTCTGCATCGGCACGAACCAGATCGACCTCGAGGCCACGACGCAGCGGGGCATCGCCGTCTTCAACGCGCCCTACTCCAACACCCGCTCGGTCGTGGAGCTCGCGATCGCCGAGATCATCTCCCTGGCCCGGCGGCTGCACGAGAAGTCGACCGACATGCACCGCGGCGTCTGGAACAAGTCGGCCGCCGGCAGCCACGAGGTGCGCGGCCGCACGCTCGGCATCGTCGGCTACGGCAACATCGGCAGCCAGCTGTCGGTCGTGGCCGAGGCGCTCGGCTTCAAGGTGATCTTCTTCGACATCGACGACAAGCTCGCCCTCGGCAACGCGAAGCGCTGCTCGACGCTGGAGGAGCTGCTCGCCGAGGCCGACGTCGTGACGCTGCACGTCGACGGCCGCCCGGGCAACGCCGGCCTGTTCGGCGACGAGCAGATGCGTCTCATGAAGCCGCGCGCCCTCTTCCTCAACCTCAGCCGCGGCATCGCGGTCGACACGAGCGCCCTGCGCGCGCACCTGGAGTCGGGGCACATCGCCGGCGCCGCGCTCGACGTGTTCCCGGTGGAGCCGAAGCGCCAGGGCGACCCGTTCGAGTCCGAGCTGCGCGGCATCCCCAACGTCATCCTCACCCCGCACGTCGGCGGCTCGACGGAGGAGGCCCAGCAGGACATCGGCCGCTTCGTCGCCTCCAAGCTGCGCTCCTACGCCGCGTTCGGCAGCACGTCGCTGAGCGTCAACTTCCCGGAGATGAACCTCCCGGCCGACGACACGCGCTGCCGTCTGGCGCTCGTGCACGAGAACGCCCCCGGTGTCCTCGCGCGGATCAACGGGCTCCTGGGCGAGCACGAGGTCAACATCGAGGCGCAGTCGCTCTCGACGCGCGGACCCCTGGGCTACGTCGTCACCGACGTCGCCGACGCCGTCCCGTCGGAGGTCCTCACCGAGCTGGCCGACCTGCCCGAGACGGTCCGGCTGAGGCTGCTGAGCTGATCTCGTGCCCGCCGCGCCGGTCCGCCTGCGACCCAACCTGATCGACCACTTCTACCGAGGTGGTCGGCGGATCGCGGACCTGCGCGGCGTGGTCACGACGTCGCCGCGGCAGCCCGAGGAGTGGGTGGCCGCGACGGTCTCGCGCGACGGCCACCCCACGCTCGGGTTGTCCTCGACCGAGGACGGCTCCGTGCTGCGCGACCTCGTGGCCGACGACCCGGTCGGCTGGACCGGCACCCCGGGCGCCTGGCCCGGCGACACGGGGCTGCTGCTCAAGCTGCTCGACGCCGGGCAGCGGCTGCCCGTGCACGTGCACCCCGACCGCGCGTTCGCCGCGAGGCACCTCGACTGCCCCTACGGCAAGACCGAGGCCTGGCTCGTGCTCGACGCCGAGCCGGGCGCGGCGGTGCACCTCGGCTGGGACCGCGACGTCGACCCCGCGGACGTGGCCCGGGCGCGCGACGAGCAGGACGGCACCTGGATGCTCGAGCGCATGCACCGGCTGCCGGTGCGGCGGGGCGACGCGTTCCTGGTACCGGCCGGCACGCCGCACGCGATCGGGGCAGGGGTCTTCGTGGCCGAGGCGCAGGAGCCGACCGACTTCTCGATCCTGCTGGAGTGGTCGGTCACGACCTCGACGCGGGACGAGTCGCACCTCGGCCTCGGGTTCGACCTCGCCATGCAGGCCCTGGGGCACGAGGCGATGAATCCCGACCGGCTCGCCTCGGTCGCGACCTGGACGGACCTCGACGGACCGACCCGCCCGCTCACGTCGCTGCTGCCCACCGAGGCGGACCCGTTCTTCCGCCTCGACCTCGCCACCGAGGGCGCGGAGCTCGACGCCGGCTTCGCGGCGCTCGTGGTGCTCGACGGCACCGGGGAGCTGGCCGGCGGCCACGGCTCGACGGCGCTGCGTCGCGGCGAGGTGCTCGCCGTGCCTGCCGCGGCGGGGGACTGGACGGTGGCGGGCGACGCGCGCGTGCTCGTCGCCCGCCCCGGCGTCAGTCGAGGCTGAACGGCGGGTACTCGTCGGTCAGCAGGACGTAGTAGGCGGAGGCCCGCTGGCTCCAGCGCAGGTAGCCGAGCACGAAGTCGCGCAGGCCCTCCGGCCAGCGCGCGGTGAAGACCACCGCGAACCAGCCGATGAACAGCAGCACGCTCGCCGCGATCGACAGGAAGTACAGGACGACGTAGTGCGGGATGATCATCAGGGCACGGAAGAAGATCGTGAGCCGGCTGCGCCCGTCGACCTGCGGCACCACGTCGAACCGCACCTGCGGGTAGCGCCCGGAGTCCGCGGTGCCGACCGAGAGGTCGAACGGTGGGTACTGGTCGGTGAGGAAGTACACGTACGCCCCGACCCGCGCGCTGTAGCGCAGCGCCATCGCGAGGAACCCGAGCAGGGGCGCGGGCACCCTCCCCAGCACGACGCCGCAGAACCACGCGGCGATCAGCACGAAGAACACGCCGATACCCACCAGCCCGAGCACGACGTAGTGCGGGATCGCGAGGATCCAGTGCAGGAACGGCCGCCAGCGGGCGATCCGCTCCGGCAGGGCAAACGTGAGGGTTGCCGGGTAGGCGGGGGCCGGGGGCCCGGCCGCGGCTGCGGGCTGAGGGGGCAGGGTGGTCATGGGCGTCGCCTTTCCTGAGGTCAGGCGAAAGGTACCGCGAGAGCGCCGAGCGTCTCAGCACATCCAGCATCCAGCTTCAGGTCCGCCAGGTGGTCGCCCCGGGTGTTGCCACGGTTCACGATCACCACCGGGGTGCCGAGTGCGGCGGCCCGGCGGACGAACCGCAGGCCGCTCATGACCTGCAGGCTCGAGCCCAGCACGAGCAGGACGTCGGCGCGCGCCACCAGCTCGAAGCAGTGCTCGACGAGCGGCTTCGGCACGGAGTCGCCGAAGAACACGACGTCGGGACGCAGCCGTCCGCCGCACACCAGGCACGGCGCCACCACGAAGTCGCTCGTGTCGTCGAGCTGCACGTCGCCGTCGGGTCCGTGCACCACCGTCTGGGCGCTCCAGCCCGGGTTGAGCCGGTCGTGCCGGGCCTGCACCGCCTCGCGGGGAGTGCGGTCGCCGCAGTCCATGCAGACCACCCGGTCGACCCGGCCGTGCAGGTCGACGACGTCGCGGTGGCCGGCGCGCTCGTGCAGTGGCAGCGCGACGACCGGCTC
>NZ_LUNF01000156.1:0-9595 GCF_001626145.1 Aeromicrobium sp. REDSEA-S32_B7 | reverse complement strand
GTGTCGGAGCGGAGGTCGATCACGGCGCGACCCTACCCAGGGGGCCAACCGGTGTTTCGAGACGCGTCACGGTCCGACCTCGCCAGCTCGGTCGCTCCGTCGACGCTCCTCAACCTTGCTCGCGCGCGTTTCGTCCTTCTCTTCGTTCAGGGCGAAACGGCTCGCAACATGTCGGCCACCTGGAAGGCCAGCTCGAGGGACTGCACACGGTTGAGCCGCGGGTCGACGACCGACTCGTAGCGGTGCGCGAGGCCGTGCTCGTCGAGCTCCTCGCCGCCGCCGATGCACTCGGTGACGTCGTCGCCGGTCATCTCGACCAGGATGCCGCCGGGCCAGGTGCCCAGGCTGCGGTGGACGTCGAAGAAGCCCTGCACCTCGCCGACGACGTCGTCGAGGCGACGGGTCTTGTAGCCGGTGGAGGAGGTGAAGGTGTTGCCGTGCATCGGGTCGCAGACCCAGGCCACCTGCACGCCCTCGGCGGTGACCTTCTCGACCAGCCCGGGCAGGCCCTCGCGGACCTTGTCGGCGCCGAAGCGGGTGATGAAGGTGAGGCGGCCCGGGGTGTTCTCCGGGTTGAGCTGGGCCGCCAGGGCCAGCGCGTCGTCGGCGGTGGCCGTGGGGCCGAGCTTCACGCCGATCGGGTTGCGGATGTGGCGGAAGTACTCCACGTGGGCGCCGTCGAGCTGGCGCGTGCGCTCGCCGATCCAGACGAAGTGGCTGGAGACGTCGTACGAGCGCTGGGTGCGGGAGTCGACCCGGGTGAGGGCGTGCTCGTACTCGAGGATGAGCGCCTCGTGGGAGGAGTAGAAGTCGACGGAGCGGAACGCGTCGGGCTCGACGCCGATGGCGTCCATGAACGCGAGGGCGCGGTCGATCTCGCCGCCCACCTGCTCGTAGCTGACGCCGACCGGGCTGTTCTTGACGAAGTCCTTGTTCCACTCGTGCATCTGGCGCAGGTCGGCGTAGCCGCCCGTGGTGAAGGCGCGCGCGAGGTTCAGCGTGGCGCTGGACGCGTGGTACACGTCGACGAGACGCTGCGGGTCGTGCACGCGCGACTCGGGCGTGAAGTCGAAGCCATTGACGGCGTCGCCGCGGTAGGCCGGCAGCGTCACGCCGTCGCGGGTCTCGGTGTCGCGGGATCGCGGCTTGGCGTACTGCCCCGCGAGCCGGCCGACCTTGACCACGGGCACGCTGGCGGCGTACGTCAGGACGACGGCCATCGACAGCAGCACCCGCAGCTTGTTGCGCACGTTCTCGGCGGTGACGCCCTCGAAGGTCTCGGCGCAGTCGCCGCCCTGCAGCAGGAACGCCTCGCCGCGGGCCACGGCGGCCATGCGGTCGCGGAGGTCGTCGCACTCGCCGGCAAAGACCAGGGGCGGCATCCGGCGCAGCTGCTCGAGCGCGCGCTCGCGGGCAGCGGGGTCGGCGTAGGTGGGCTGCTGGGCAGCTCCCATCGCGTGGAGGTCGTCGAGGCTCGGAATGCTCACCAGGAGAGTCTAGTGCGGCTCCCCCACCGGCTCGAAACCCGTCCGTCCGAGGGACGCCCGGCGCAGGACGCCCGGCTCACCAGTGCAGCGTGCCGGGCGCACCCTTGAACGGTCCGCCGACGCGCGAGGTGATCCAGCCGCCGTAGAAGTCGCCGTCCTGGGCCTGCACGACCTCGCCGTCGACGGTGCAGCGGTCCATCTGCGCGGGGTACAGCGCCACGTGGTCCAGGAGCACCTCGTAGCCCCGGGTCGGCGTGGGATAGGTCCACGCGCCCGCGGGCACCACGCGGTCGCCCGCCACGAGGTCGAAGTAGGCCGCCTCCCCCTTGTACTCGCACCACGTCCGACGGGCGACGGGCCGCAGCACGCCGTCACGGACGTCGGCGATCGGCAGGTAGTAGGTCGGCGGGTGGCTCGTCTCCAGGACGCGCAAGGCCGACGTGGTCCGCACGACCTCGAGGCCGCCGAGCTCGACGACGACCGTCTCGGAGCTGGGGACCACGGCGGGCGGGCGCGGGTAGGACCAGACGTCCTCCACGTCGGGCCGCCGGGTCCCGTGCTGGTCGTGGTCGTGACCCTCGTACGCGCTCATGCCCGCCGTCCTCCGCTGGTCGCGGGCCCGACGCCTGTGGGCCCTGCTCCCATCGTCGTCGCCCTACCTCCGCCGCGCACGACGAGTGCCGGACCGGGCAGGTGGGCGCGACGACGCGGCGTCACTCGGGCTTGATCTGGTCCCAGACCTCGTCGGACTCCGCGCGCTCGGCCGTCCGCGCCGCCTCGCGCTCGGCCTCGCGGTCGCGCTTCTTGGCGTCCTGCGCGTACAGGTCGACGTACTCCTGGCCGGAGAGCCGCATGATCTCGTACATGATCTCGTCGGTGACGGCCCGCAGGATGAACCGGTCGCCCTCCAGCCCCTCGTAGCGGCTGAAGTCGAGCGGCTCGCCGAAGCGGACACCGGGCCGGGCCATCCGCCCGAAGACCTTGCCGGGAGGAGCCACGACGTCGGTGTTGATGACCGCGAGCGGGATCACCGGCACGCCGGACTCGAGCGCGATGCGCGCCACGCCCGTGCGTCCGCGGTAGAGCTTGCCGTCGTGGGAGCGGGTGCCCTCGGGGTAGATCCCGCAGACCTCGCCCTCCGACAGCAGGCGCAGCTGCGTGGCGATCGCGCCGGCGGCGGCGGACCCGCTCGACCGGTCGATCGGCACCTGGCCGGCGCCGGAGAAGAACTTCTTCTGGAACCAGCCCTTGATGCCGGGGGTCTCGAAGTACTCGGCCTTCGCCACGAACGTCACGCGCCGCGGGATCACCAGCGGCATGAACAACCAGTCGCTGTAGGACAGGTGGTTGCTCGCGAGGATGACCGCGCCCTCCTTGGGCACGTTCTCGGTGCCCTCGGCCCACGGCCTGAAGATCAGCTTCAGCAGCGGACCCAGGGCCAGGAACTTCAGGAACCAGTAGAACAACGTCGCCTCCTCAGCGTCACCCGGACACTACCGCGATCCGGGGGGTGTGCGGCGGCGACACCGTGGGAGAGGATGGTTCCATGAGCCCGTCCCCCACCGTCGTGCCCGGAGCCGAGCCCTTCGCCCACGACGCCGGCCGCGTCGGTGTCCTGCTCAGCCACGGCTTCACCGGGTCCCCCGCGTCGATGGTCGACTGGGGCCGCGACCTCGCCGACCGCGGGTACACCGTCCGGGTGCCGCGGTTGCCCGGGCACGGCACCACGTGGCAGGAGATGAACCGCACCACCTGGCGCGACTGGTACGGCGCCCTCGACCACGAGCTCGACGTCCTGCGGGAGCGGTGCGACGCCGTCGTCGTGGCCGGGCTGTCGATGGGCGGCTGCCTCGCGCTGCGCCTGGCCGAGCAGCGGCCCGCCGACGTCGCGGGCGTGGTGCTCGTGAACCCGGCGGTCGCGTCGCGCGACCCGCGGCTCAAGGCGGTGCCCGTGCTCAAGCACGTGCTGCCGTCCATGGCCGCGATCGGCGGCGACATCAAGAAGCCCGGGGTCAGCGAGGGCGCCTACGACCGCACACCGCTGCGCGCGCTGCACTCGATGATGCAGCTGTGGGACGACGTCCGCGACGGTCTCGACCGCGTGCAGTCCCCCGTGCTGTTCTTCCGCTCCGTCGAGGACCACGTCGTCGACGACAGCACCCTGGCGCTCGTGCGCGAGGGCGTGCGACCCGACCTGCTGACCGTGGTCGAGCTGACCGACAGCTACCACGTCGCGACCGTCGACCACGACGCCCCGCTGATCCGGGAGCGGTCCGCCGCGTTCGTCGCGGAGATCACGGGTGGGATCACGGACGGGGTCGACCGTGGCTGACCGCGACGACCGCACGCCCGACGACGACGGCGAGGCGCGACGCAGCAGCGACCGCGACGCCTTCGACGCGATCGTCGAGCGGCTCGACCTCGACCTGCCGTTCCCCCTCGGGGTCGCGCAGCCCGCAGAGCCGGAGCCCGAGCCCGAGCCGGTCGAGCTCGACGACCAGCCCGACCCGGTCGACGAGCAGTTCTACCGCCACGTCCGGCCGGGGCCGGCACGGCCGCTGCACCGGGGTCGCGCGACCGCCTGGGCGGGCCTGGTGGGCTCGCCCCTCCTGCTCGTGCTCGCGACGGTCGGCGGCAGCTGGTTGTCGCGCCCCGTGCTGCTGGGCGCGGCGCTCACCTTCGTCGCTTCGGCGATCTACCTGATCGCGCAGCTGCCCGAACACGGACCCGGGCAGCAGGATTGGCCGGACGACGGCGCCGCGCTGTGAGGCGGGCCATGTCGGCCGCGCCGATGAGACCCGCCTCGGGCCCGAGGTGCGCGCGGACGATCCGCGCCTCCGAGCGGTAGCCGCGCCCCGTCAGGGTCCGCGAGTAGGCCTCCCGCGCGGGGCCGAGGAGCATCTCGCGGGCGTCGCTCACGCCGCCGCCGACCACGAAGAGGCCGGGGTCGAGCGCGGCGGCGAGGTTCGCCATCCCGACGCCGAGCCAGTCGCCGACCTCGGCGATCCAGGCGATCGCCTCCTCGTCGCCGGACTCCGCCAGGGGCGTCACGTGCGCACCCTCGACCCGCTCGGGTCCGCCGGCCGCCTCGGCCAGACGTCGGCCGATGGGCGAGCCCTCCGCCACGGCGGCCGCAGCGCGTCGCCCGAGCACGCGGCCGCTCGCGTACTGCTCCCAGCAGCCCAGGTTGCCGCACTCGCAGGCGTTGCCGCCCGGCACGACCTGCATATGGCCGAACTCGCCGGCGATGCCGAAGTGTCCGCGGTAGGGCAGGCCGTCGATGACGAGCGCCCCGCCGATGCCGGTGCCCAGCGTGATGAGGACCAGGTCGGGCTCGTTCTGCGCCGCGCCGAAGCGCCACTCCGCCCACCCGCTGGTGTTGGCGTCGTTGTCGACCATGACGGGCAGCATCGTGCGACGCGCCACCCGGTCGCGCAGCGGCTCGTGCCGCCACGCGAGGTGGGGTGCGAAGAGCACGGTCGACTGCGACGCGTCGACGAAGCCGGCGGCGCCGATGCCGACGGCCTTGACCGGCAGCTCGGCGCGGAACTCGGCGGTGATCTCGACGATCGCGTCGAGCACGGCCTCGGGCTCCGTCGTCGGCGTCTCGCGCCGCGTGCGGGCGATGACCCGGCCGTCCTCGTCGACCACGCCGGCCGCGATCTTGGTACCGCCGATGTCGATGCCGACGGCGAGCCTGTCCGCCACGTCAGTCTCCTGTCCGGTCGGCGGGGGCCGACGTGCTGGTGGTGCGGTCGGACGCGGCACGCCCGAGGTCGGCCGCGCCGACGATGCCGGCCTCGTTGCCGAGCGTCGCGAGCCGGACCTCGGCCACACGCCGGTGGAAGCGGGCGGGCAGGTGCTCCTCGAACGCTGCCCTGACCGGTCCCAGCACGAGGTCGCCCGCCGCGCCCACGCCCCCGCCGATGACGATGACGGTGGGGTCGAGGACGGCGGCGAGCGAGGCGCAGCCCTCGCCGATCCAGGTGCCGAGGTCGTGCAGCAGGTCGACGCACAGGGGGTCGCCCTGCTGGGCGAGGTCGGTGACCATCGGGCCCGTGATCGCGTCGACGCCGCCCGCGCGGGCGAGCAGGGCCGCCGCCGTCGGGTCGTCGGACGCCGCGCGCTCCCGCGCGTCGTGCACGAGGGCGCTGCCGCTCGCGTACTGCTCGAAGCAGCCGTGCTGGCCGCACCCGCACAGCCGGCCGTCGCGCACCAGCCGCAGGTGGCCGACCTCGGCGGCGGCGCCGAAGCCGCCCCGCACGAGGTCACCGTCCTGGATCACGCCGCCACCGACGCCGGTGCCGATCGTCACGAGCAGCAGGTCGTCGGAGTCGGCGCCGGCACCGAAGCGGTACTCGCCCCACGCCGCGGCGTTCGCGTCGTTCTCGACGACGACCGGCAGGTCGAGCAGCCGCGCGATGTCCGCACCGAGGGGCTCGTCGCGCCAGTCGATGTTCGGCGCGAACGTGACCGTCGAGCGGTCGGCGGAGACGAAGCCCGCCGCACCCACGCCGATGCCGGCGACCGGCGCCGTGGCACGTTCGCGCAGGCGGTCGACGAGGTCGGCCACGAGCGCCGCGATCTTGCCGCCGGCCGGGGTGGGCTCGGAGACGCTGTCGAGGATCGTGCCGTCGGCGTCGACGAGCCCGGCGGCGACCTTGGTGCCACCGATGTCGACGCCCACGCCGAGGGTCGGCGGGCGGTCCGTGCTGCGCTGACCCGTCATGGGCGCGTCTCCTCCTCGTCGTCGGCCGGTGCGGCCGTGCGGGTGGCGGCCTCGAAGGCGTCGCGCACCGTCCGGGCGAGGTGGAGGGCCGCCAGCGCGACCTCCTCGACCACCTCGGGGTTGTCCTTCACGAAGCCGACCACCTGGCACACGGGGCACCAGCTCGTGGTGCAGACGTGCTGCGACCCGGCCTCGGTCTCCGGGGCGTCGGGGTCCGGTGCGTCGCGCACGGCGTCGGCGACCGACTCGGTGTCGACGGCAAGCGCGCGGAGCAGCTTCAGGGTCTCCTGCCCGAGGGACCCGACCTCGTCCTCAGGCAAGGCTCTCGACCCGCTGCTTCAACCCGCTCAGCGCCGCGTCGATGATGACCTTCTCCGCCTTGCGCTTGAGCGTGCCGAGCAACGGCACGGCCACGTCGACGGCCAGCTGGTAGGTGACCCGCGTCCCGCCGTCGACCACCGCGAGCGCGTAGGTGCCGTCGAGCGCGGTCAGGACCGTGGCCTTCTCGGCGAGACGCCACGACACCGACCGGTCGCCGTCCCACGTGTAGAGCAGCTCGTAGGTGTCGCGGATCGGTGCGGCGTCGAGCGTGAAGCGCACGTGGTCGGCGCGTCCGTCGGCGCCGGTGGCCAGCACGTCGGCCTGGCGCACGCCCGTGGCCCACGCCGGGTAGGCGTCGAAGTCGGCGATGACCGCCATGACGGCGGAGGGCGCGGCATCGATGACGATGTCGCTGGTCGTGCGCGCCATGCAGCCCTCCTCGGTCGGTCGGATCCTCATCGTAGTGGGACGGCGCGTCGCCGCCGCCCCACGCCTCCGGTGCGGCGTCGACGGCGAGTAGCCTGCGCTACGTGACTGCTGCGGACGATGCCACCCGAGTCCCCGCCGCCTCGCCGGCGTCGACCGACCAGGGCAACCTGACCGACGACGTCCTCGACCGGCTCGCACGCGACCCCGACGCGGTCGCCCTGGCGCGCCGCGGGCCCGACGGATGGTCCGACGTGAGCATCGGCGCGTTCCACGCCGACGTCGTCGAGGTCGCCAAGGGTCTGCTCGCCGCGGGCGTGCGACCGGGCGACCGCGTGGCGCTGCTGTCGCGCACCCGCTACGAGTGGACGCTGGTCGACTACGCGATCTGGTGGGTCGGTGCCGTCACGGTGCCGATCTACGAGACGTCCTCGGCCGAGCAGATCTCGTGGATCCTCTCCGACTCCGGCGCCGTCGCCGCCGTGGTCGAGAGCCCGCACCACCGCGAGCGCGTCGACTCCGTGCGCCAGACGACGGCCGCCCTTCAGCACGTCTGGTCCCTGGACGACGGTGGCCTCGACACCGTCCGCGCGCAGGGGTCGCAGGTCGACGACGCGCAGCTCGAGCAGGCGCGCTCGACGCTCACGTCCGACTCGCTCGCCACCCTCATCTACACGTCGGGCACGACCGGGCGGCCGAAGGGCTGCCGACTCACGCACGGCAACTTCCGCGCCGAGCTGGGCGGCGCCCTCGAGCGGCTGCCGGAGCTGTTCGGCCGCGAGGGTGCCTCCACCCTGCTGTTCCTCCCGCTGGCGCACGTCTTCGCGCGGATCATCCAGGTCGGCGCCATCCGCTCCGGCGCGCGGCTCGGGCACACCGCCGACGTCAAGGACCTCGTGGCCGACCTCGGCGAGTACCAGCCCACCTTCGTGCTCGCCGTGCCGCGCGTCTTCGAGAAGGTCTTCAACTCCGCCAGCACGAAGGCCTACGCCGACGGCAAGGGCCGCATCTTCGACCGCGCGGTGGCGACGGCCATCGCCTACAGCAAGGCGCAGGACGCGACGACACGTCGCGGCGCACCGAAGCGCGTCGGGCCGGTGCTCGCCGCGCGGCACGCCCTCTTCGACCGGCTCGTCTACGGCAAGCTCCGGGCGGCGCTCGGCGGCCACGCCGAGTGGGCCATCTCCGGCGGCGCGCCCCTCGGCGACCGGCTCGCGCACTTCTACCGCGGCATCGGGGTGACCGTCCTGGAGGGCTACGGCCTCACCGAGACCACCGCGGCCCTGTGCGTCAACACGCCGACCGCCCAGCGCGTCGGGACCGTCGGCCGCCCGTTCCCCGACACCGAGGTGCGGATCGCCGACGACGGCGAGCTGCTGTTCCGCGGCCCGCAGGTCTTCCACGGCTACTGGGAGAACGACGAGGCCACCGCCGCCGCTCTCGACGCCGACGGCTGGTTCGCCACCGGCGACCTCGGCGACGTCGACGACGACGGCTACGTGCGCGTCACCGGCCGCAAGAAGGAGATCATCGTCACCGCCGGCGGGAAGAACGTCGCCCCGGCGGTGCTGGAGGACCGGGTCCGGGCGCACCCCGTCGTGAGCCAGTGCCTCGTCGTGGGCGACGGCAAGCCGTTCATCGCCGCGCTCGTCACCATCGACCGCGAGGCATGGGACGGCCCCCTGGACTCCCCCGAGCTCGAGGCCGCCGTCCAGTCGGCGGTCGACGACGCGAACTCGCTGGTCTCCCAGGCCGAGTCGATCCGCAAGTTCGTGATCCTCGAGGAGGACTGGACCGAGGAGAACGGCTACCTCACGCCGTCGTTCAAGGTGAAGCGCACCGCGGTGCTGCGCGACCTTCACGACACCGTCGAGGCGCTCTTCTCCAGGTAGGCCCGCCACTGCGTGGTGATCTGCGCGACACTGAGCCCCAGGTGACGCCGTGCGGCGTCGTCAACGTCGGCGCCGTCGCGCACCGACTCGTAGAAGGCGACGATGCTCTCGTTCGAGCGCTCCTGCGCGAGCATGCGGAACACGAGCCAGGCCGACTCGTACACGGCACCCAGCCCGTGCCCGCCCGCTGCGGCGAACGTGTCGGCGTCGGGCAGGGTGCGCGGCGGACCGTCGGCCCGGACCTGAGCGAGCGCCTGCCCCGCGCTGACGGCGAGCGGCGCGTCGTCGCGGCGCAGCGCCACGTAGTCGGCGAAGCCCTCCGCCACCCACGTGACCATCGACGTCCCCACCGCGCCGGTGAGCAGGTGGGCCGCCTCGTGGGTGATGACGACCTGCCGGGCCCGTGCGTCCATGTCGGCGAAGAGGTCGGGGTTCAGCACGATGACGCGGGCGGTCCCGGTCGTGCCGTCGACGGTCGTCGTCACGCCGGCGATCGCCGCCACCTCGTCCTGGGTCTCCCCCACCAGCGCCGCAGTGGTCGCCCGTGAGCGCGGCGCGACCACCGTGAGGCGTCCGTCGGCGTCGGCGACCGTCGCGCGCACGGCACGGTCGGCGCGCGTGGCGGCGGCGAGCGCGTCGAGGTCGGGCACGCCGCCGTCGACGCTGACGACGCGCACGTCGTCGGGACCCTCGCCCACCCGCCCCTCACCTGCCAGCCACAGCGGCAGACGGTCCTGCCC
>NZ_LUNF01000155.1:0-13231 GCF_001626145.1 Aeromicrobium sp. REDSEA-S32_B7 | reverse complement strand
CCCCGACCCGTCGGTGAGGTGCACGTGGTGGAGCCGGTCGCCGAGCCGCCGGGCCATCTCGACGACGTCGTCGTGGGCGATGGCGGCGTGGGAGAGGTCGATGGTGGCGTGGGAGTACTCCTCGGCGGAGGGGTCCCAGCCGGGGAGGTACATCTCCATCCCCGCGTTGCGGCCGCGGACCTGCGCCTTCCAGGGGTACATGTTCTCGACGGCGAACACCAGCCCGTGCTCGTCCTCGAGCTCCGCGATGCCCTCGACGAAGCCCTTCGCGTACTCGCGCTGCCACCGGAACGGCGGGTGCACGACGACGACCGACGCGCCGACCGTGTGCGCCATCTCGGCGCTGCGCTGCAGCTTGCCCCAGGGGTCGGTGCCCCAGACCCGCTGCGTGAGCAGGAGCGTCGGCGCGTGGACCGAGACGACCGGCACCTCGTGGAACTGCGACAGCGCCAGGCACGCCTCGGCGTCGGTGCTGACCTCGTCGATGCCGACCATCACCTCGACGCCGTCGTAGCCGAGCCGCGAGGCCGCCTCGAAGCCGCTCGCCGTCGTGCCCGGGTAGACCGAGGACGTCGAGAGGGAGACGCGGAGGGGGGCGGCCATGCTCAGAGGTGCGCCAGGTGCTCGAGGAGCACGCCCTCGCGCAGCGCCCACGGGCAGATCTCGAGCTCGTCGACGCCGAACAGGTCCATGGCCGCCTCCGCCACCACGGCCCCGGCGACCATCTGGTGGGCGCGGTCGTGGGAGACGCCCGGCAGCTGCGCGATCTCCTCGACGTCGAGGTGCACGATCTCCGAGATCAGCGGACGCAGGTCGGAGCGGCGCAGCACGCGGCGCACGTACTGGCCCTCGCTCGACGACGCCGCGCCGCACATGCGCGCGAGCGAGCGGAACGTCTTGCTCGTGGCGACCGCTCGGTCGAAGTGGCCGCCGCGCAGTAGCGGGCCCGCGACGTCGGCGATGACCGAGCGTGCGTGCAGCCGCAGCTCCTCGTGCGTGCGGCCGGTGTCGAGCCAGTCGCGGGTGAGCCGTCCGGCGCCGAGGGGCACCGATCGCGCGACCGTGGGCTCCTCGTCGGCGCCCACGGCGAGCTCGAGCGAGCCGCCGCCGATGTCGAACACGCCGAGCCTGCCGGCGGACCAGCCGAACCAGCGACGCACCGCGAGGAACGTCAGGCGGGCCTCGTCCTCGCCGGGCAGCACCCGCAGGTCGACGCCCGTGGCGGCGTGGACGGCGGCCAGGACGGCGTCGGCGTTGTCGGCGTCGCGCACGGCGGACGTCGCGAAGGCGACGATGCTGGAGCAGCCGCGCTCGAGCGCCTCCGCCTTCGCCTCGCCCACGTACTTGACGAGGCGGGCGACGCCGTCGTCGGTGACGCAGTTGTCGTCACCGAGCTGCTCGGCCAGACGCAGCGGCTCCTTGAAGGAGTAGGCCGGCAGCGGGGGTCCGCCGCGGTACGCGTCGACGATGAGCAGGTGCCCGGTGTTCGACCCGATGTCGAGGACGCCCATGCGCATGCGTCCATCCTCCCACGCCGCCCGTCGGGCCGGGCTCCCCCGGCGGTTCGTAGAGTGGAGGCATGCCTGAGGTCGACCTGGGACTCCCGCGGACGTGGGTCGAGTTCGCGAACCCGGACGACGTCGACGAGGTGTTCCGCTGCGACCTGACGTGGTTGACGTCGCGCTGGACGTGCATCTTCGGCGCCGGCTGCGCGGGCATCTACGCGAGCAGCCCCGACGCCGGCTGCTGCACCCTCGGCGCGCACTTCGCCGACGCCGACGACGAGACGCGGGTGGCCGACGCCGTCGAGCGCCTGACGCCCGAGCGCTGGTACCGCCACCCCGACGGCCCGCAGCCCCTGCAGGGGGCCTGGACCGAGGTCGACGACGACGGCGACCGCAAGACGCGGGCCCTCGACGGCGCGTGCGTCTTCCACAACCCCCGCGGCTTCGCGGGCGGATACGGCTGCGCGCTGCACGGCCTGGCGCTCGAGGAGGGCGTCGAGCCGCTCACCCTCAAGCCCGACGTGTGCTGGCAGCTGCCGCTGCGCCGCCAGTTCCGCGACGTCGAGCGCGGCGACGGCACCAGCTACTCGGAGGTGCAGATCGGTGAGTACGTCCGCGCGGGCTGGGGCCCGGGCGGACACGACCTCGACTGGTACTGCTCGTCGAACACCGAGGCGCACGTGGGCCAGGAGCCGGTCTACGTCAGCAACCGCGCCGAGCTCGTCGCGCTCATGGGCGAGGCCGGCTACGCCGAGCTCGAGCGCCAGTGCGAGGACCACCTCGCATCGGGCGCCCCGAACGTCCACCCCGCGACCGCGGCGGCCCGCAGGTGAGACCACGATGACGGCCCCGCACCTCGCCCTGGTGGACCCCGGTCGTCGGGAGACGTGGGCCGTCTGGCAAGAATGGCCCATGCACCTCGACCACCTCTCGTACGCCGCCGGCCCCGCCGGCCTCGACGCCACCGTGGCCGAGCTCTCCGCGGCTCTCGGCGCGACGTTCCTCGACGGCGGCGCGCACCCGCGCTTCGGCACCCGCAACATGGTGCTCCCGCTCCGCAACCGCCAGTACGTGGAGGTCGTGGAGGTCCTCGACCACCCCGCCGCCGACAAGGCCGCGTTCGGACAGGTCGTCCGGCAGCGCTCGGAGGCCGGTGGTGGCTGGATGGCCTGGTGCGTGTCGGTCGACGACATGACCGAGGTGGAGCGGCGCATCGGCCGCCACGCGGTGCCCGGCAACCGACGTCGCCCCGACGGCTTCAACCTGGAGTGGCGCCAGATCGGCACGAGCGGCATGAAGGCCGACCCGCAGCTGCCGTACGTCACGTGCTGGGACGTGCCGCCGGAGGAGCACCCGTCGCAGATGGCACCCTCGGAGATCGCGCTCACCGCCATCGAGATGGCCGGCTCGCCCCACCGCCTGTCCGACTGGCTCGGCGAGCCCGCCGTGGACGCGCTCGAGGAGATCGCGGTCGAGTGGGTCGCGCCGCACGGCCTGCCCGGCATCATGAGCGTCTCCTTCGAGACGCCCGGCGGCCCCGATGACGCGCGTAGGCGACCGCCGGACGGCATTCAGCGCCTCACCTACCGCCTGGGGAGGGAACGGCTCCGCTGTCGGACGTCGCACCTAGGGTGGGACGCATGCCCACCGCGAAGGCGCCGAAGGTCGCCAAGCCCGTCTACGCCTGCGCCGAGTGCGGCTGGACCACCAGCAAGTGGGTGGGCCGGTGCGGGGAGTGCCAGGCCTGGGGCACCGTCGACGTCGCGTCGCCGGCGGCACGCGCCGGCCGCACCGCGCCGGCCGCCACCGTCACCCCGGCGCGCCCCATCACGCAGGTCGAGGTCGAGTCGTCGCGGGCCGTCTCCTCGGGCATCGGCGAGCTCGACCGCGTCCTCGGCGGCGGCGTCACGCCCGGCGGCGTGCTACTCCTGGCCGGCGAGCCGGGGGTCGGAAAGTCCACGCTGCTGCTCGAGCTCGCCGCCCGTTGGGCGCGGCAGGGCCGGCGCACCCTCTACGTCTCGGGCGAGGAGTCGGCCGGCCAGGTGCGGCTGCGTGCCGAGCGCACCGGCGCGGTCCACGACGAGCTGTACCTCGCCGCCGAGACCGACCTCGGCGCGCTGCTCACCCACGTCGAGCAGGTGCGACCGAGCCTGCTGGTGGTCGACTCCGTGCAGACCATCGGCTCGGCCGACGTCGACGGCGTCCCCGGCGGCGTCACCCAGGTGCGCGAGGTCGCGTCCGCGGTCATCCAGCGCGCGAAGAGCGAGGGCATCGCGACCCTGCTCGTCGGCCACGTCACGAAGGACGGCGCCGTCGCCGGGCCCCGCGTCCTGGAGCACCTCGTCGACGTCGTCCTGCAGTTCGAGGGCGACCGCGCGTCGCGCCTGAGGCTCCTGCGGGCGGTGAAGAACCGCTTCGGTCCCGTCGACGAGATCGGCTGCTTCGACCTCGCCGACTCGGGTCTGGTCGAGGTGCCCGACCCGACGGGCCTGTTCGTCAGCCGGCACGAGCAGCCCGTGCCCGGCACCTGCGTCACCGTCACGATGGAGGGCCGGCGGCCGCTGCTCGCGGAGGTGCAGGCGCTGGCCGTCGAGACCAACGCGCCGTCGCCGCGGCGCACCTCCAGCGGCCTCGACTCCTCGCGCGTGGCCATGATCCTCGCCGTGCTCACCCGACACTGCGGCGTCAACCTCTCGCGCCACGACGTCTACACCGCCTCCGTCGGCGGTGCGCGTCTCGTCGAGCCGTCCGTCGACCTCGCAGTCCTGGTCGCCGCAGCCTCCGCCCAGGCCGACCGGGTCGCACCCGCGGGCCTCGTCGTCCTGGGCGAGGTCGGGCTCGCCGGTGAGGTGCGGCCCGTGCGGCACACCGCCGAGCGGCTGCGCGAGGCCGCGCGGCTCGGGTTCACGGCCGCCATCGTCCCGGCCCGCTCCGAGGGGCTCGACGACGTTCCCGCGTCGCTGCGCATCACGCAGGTGGCCGACGTCGTGGCGGCCGTGCTGGCCCTGCCGAGCGCCCGCGGACGCGGCGAGCCGTCCTGAACCTGGACCCTCCCCCTACACTGTCGCCCGTGGCCCCTCGACCAGACCTGCGCACCGTCCTCGCGGCGATCGCGCCCGGCACCTCGCTGCGCGAGGGCCTCGAGCGCATCCTGCGCGGCCGTACCGGCGCGCTCATCGTGCTCGGCCAGGACAAGGTCGTCGAGGCGGTCAGCACAGGCGGGTTCGCGCTCGACGTGCCCTTCACGGCCACGGGTCTGCGCGAGCTGGCCAAGATGGACGGCGCGATCATCCTCGACTCCGGCGCGCAGCGGATCCTGCAGGCCGCCGTGCACCTCATGCCCGACCCGTCGATCCCGACCGACGAGTCCGGCACCCGGCACCGCACCGCCGACCGGGTCGCCCGGCAGACCGGCCTGCCGGTCATCTCCGTGTCGGCGTCGATGCACATCATCGCCCTCTACCTCGACGGCACCCGCCACGTGCTCGAGGACGCCGGCGCCATCATCGGTCGCGCCAACCAGGCCATCGCCACCCTCGAGCGGTACCGCAGCCGCCTCGACGAGGTGTCCGACGCGCTGTCGGCGCTGGAGATCGAGGACCTCGTCACGGTCCGCGACGTCGCGGCCGTCGCGCAGCGCCTGGAGATGGTCAGCCGGATCGCCGCGGAGATCGACCAGTACGTGCTCGAGCTCGGCACCGACGGTCGTCTGCTCGCGCTGCAGCTGGAGGAGCTGATCAGCGGGGTCGACGCCGAGCGCGAGCTCGTCATCCGCGACTACATGCCGTCGGGGCGTCGGGGCCGGGCGGTCAGCACCGTCCTGCAGGACCTCGCCGAGATCGACTCCACCGAGCTCGTCGACCTCACGAGCGTGGCGACGGCGCTGCGCATCGGCGCCGGCGACTCCCTCGACCACCCGCTCGCACCGCGCGGCTACCGGCTGCTCGCCCGCGTGCCCCGACTGCCGCAGACGGTCATCGACCGCCTCATCGACCACTTCGGCACGCTGCAGAAGCTGCTGGCGGCCAGCATCGACGACCTGCAGACCGTCGAGGGCGTCGGCGACCTGCGCGCCCGCGGGGTCCGCGACGGCCTGTCGCGTCTCGCGGAGTCCAGCATCCTCGAGCGCTACGTCTGACGTTCGACGTCTGACGCTGACGTCGGACCGGCTTGCGCTCGGGGCGCGGGTCGGGTCCCGCGGCTGCCGTCGTCGCGACTCGCCCGTGCGCTGCCGCAGGGGGTCTGGGCTCTCTGGTGCGCTGCCTCGGCCTTCGCTGGGGGTGGCCTCCGAAAGGGCCTCGACCGGGCAGCTGGCGGCGGCGCTGGTCCGGGGTCTCGGGCTGCGGGTTCGTGCTGGGGATGGACGCTAGATTCTGCGTTCGTGCACCGGGGTCCGACGCTTCTGCCTTTGCTACGTGATCCCGTCGCGAACGCAGAAGCGTTCGACCTCGCGCACGATCCACCGCCCGGACGCGCCACCGCAGAACTCCGGCCCGAGACAGCAGAAGCGAAGAATCGTGCAACACACGGGAGCCCCGACCAGGCCCCGAGAGCCGGAGCCACCTCCAGGCCCGCTGCCGGTCGAAGCCCTTTCGGAGACCGGACACCGCGCCAGCCGCACCGGCCCAGGCACGCGGAGGGCCCGACTCAGTCCCGGCTCGGCGACGCGCTCGGAGTGGGGCTGGCCGAGGCGGACGGCTTCGCCGACGGCTTTGTCGACGCGCTCGCGCTGGGCGTCGGGGAGGCGCTGGGTCGGGGCTTGGGCTTCGGCTGGACGAGCTTGAAGGTCGTCGCGCCCGGCTCGCCACCGAGCGTGCCGATGCGCAACGTGTAGGTGCCCGGCGACGCCCAGCCCTCGCGCGGCGAGCAGGCGGGGCCGGAGCCGCGGCCCGACCACCGCGCCGACGCCGCCGTCGCCCACCCGGGGCTGAGCGCCACCGACTCGTCGAGCAGAGCGGTTTTGCAGACCGTGGAGTCCCACACGGCGGTGTCGCCGCTCTTGATCACGGCGATGAGGTCGGTGTCGCCCGGGTCGAGCGTGCAGCCCTTCTTGGCGGTAGTCGAGATGAGCAGCTCGACGCGCACCGCCTGCCGCGCCGACTGGTCCTCCGGCACCGTCGGCGTCATGCGCACCGACTCCGGCGTGCAGGCCGTGCTGGTGGCCGTCAGGGTCACCTGGGCGTCGCTCTGGGCCGCCCGCGAGGGGGTCGGGCTGGGCGACGGGGACGACGACGCCGTCGCGCTCGTCGAGGGGCTCGGGGAGGGCGCCGCGGCGGGACGGGCGTCGTCGGAGCCGCCGGGCCACAGCGTCACCACGAGCCAGACCACGAGCAGCACGACGGCGAGGAGGAGGAAGCGACGACGCCAGTAGACCGCCCGCGGCAACGGACGGCGGGTCGGTCGCGTGCTCACGCTCCGAGGGTAGTTCGCGTGGACGCGCGTGCGAGGATCGACGCGCCATGCCGACCCCGTCCGCTCCCCTCCCCGACGACCTCGCCGGACTTCACGACGCCGTCGTCGGCTGGTTCGACGATCACGCCCGCGACCTGCCCTGGCGCGGGACGTCCGAGGTGCTCCCCGACCCGTGGCCGGTGCTCGTGTCGGAGCTGATGCTGCAGCAGACCCCGGTCGTGCGGGTGCTGCCGGTCTTCGAGGCGTGGATGGAGCGCTGGCCGACACCCGCCGACCTCGCCGCGGAGCCGTCGAGCGAGGCCGTGCGGGCGTGGGGCCGGCTCGGCTATCCACGGCGCGCGCTGCGCCTCCACGCGGCCGCGGTCGCGATCACGGCCGAGCACGGCGGACGGGTCCCCGGCGACCACGCCGCGCTGCTGTCGCTGCCCGGTGTCGGCGAGTACACGGCCGCCGCGGTCGCGTCGTTCGCGTTCGGCCAGCGGCACGCCGTGATGGACACGAACGTCCGACGCGTGCTGGCGCGGGTCGTCCTCGGTCAGGCGTACCCGTCGACGTCGATCACGGCCGCGGAGCGACGGCTGGCGCAGGCGCTGCTGCCCGCCGACGACGCCCACCGGTGGGCGGCCGCGACGATGGAGCTCGGCGCCCTCGTGTGCACCGCCCGAGCCCCCCGCTGCGACGTCTGCCCCGTCGCCGACCGCTGCCGCTGGCTCGCGCTCGGCCGCCCCGACCACGACGGTCCCCCACGCCGCGGCCAGGCGTGGGCCGGCACCGACCGCCAGTGCCGCGGCCGCCTCCTCGCAGTGCTGCGCGACGCGACCGACCCGGTGCCGAAGGCTGCGCTCGACGCGGTCTGGGACGACGCCGCGCAGCGCGAGCGCTGCCTCGACGCGCTCCTCGACGAAGGCCTCGCCCAGGTCCACGCCGATGGGACCTTCACCCTCTAGTCGCCCGTATCGGAGCGAGGGAGGGACTACTCCGTCGTGCGGGAGCGGCGGGCGGAGAGGCCAGCGGCGACCAGGGTGCCGACGCCGGCGACGACGAGGACCAGGCCGGCGATGCGGAAGGGCTTCGGGGAGGAGCGGTAGTCGGCGATCTCGTTCCAGCTCTCCTGGGAGATCGGGCAGTCCTGCTCGGCGTCGACGAAGCCCGACGTCGGGCCGTTCTCGGAGGTGCAGACGGCCTTCGGCTCGCCCGGCTGGAGGGCGAAGGCGAGGACGCCGAGAAGGATCAGGACCGCGCCGACGACCAGGAGGTTGCGTGCCTTGGGGCTCATGCTGAGAAGACTGTCCTGGTTTGCTCGTCGCGTCCAGTCGAACGACGAAGGCCCACCACCCGTCGGGGTGGTGGGCCTCGTCTGACGCGCGGACTGCGCGTGCTGGCTACTCGGAGGTGCCGGCCTCGACCGCGAGCGGGTCGTGGCCCTCGGTCAGCTCCAGGTCGGCCTTGGGCGTGCCGCGGAAGGTGAATACCGCGTCCACACCCTCACCCTCCACGTCGACCAGGACGATCTCGCCGGCGCGCAGCTCACCGAAGAGGAGCTTCTCGGCGAGGGTGTCCTCGATCTCGCGCTGGATGGTGCGCCGCAGCGGGCGCGCACCGAGCACGGGGTCGAAGCCACGACGGGCGAGCAGGTCCTTGGCTGCGGGCGTGAGCTCGATGCCCATGTCCTTGTCCTTCAGACGGGTCTCCAGGTTGCCGACCATGAGGTCGACCATCTGGATGATCTCGTCCTGCGTCAGCGGCGGGAACACGACGATCTCGTCGACACGGTTCAGGAACTCCGGACGGAAGTGCTGCTTGAGCTCCTCCGAGACCTTCGCCTTCATCCGGTCGTACGAGCCGACCGTGTTGCCGGCGTCGGCGAAGCCGAGCGAGACGCCCTTGCCGATGTCACGCGACCCCAGGTTCGTGGTCATGATGATCACGGTGTTCTTGAAGTCGACGACGCGGCCCTGGGAGTCGGTCAGGCGACCTTCCTCCAGGATCTGCAGCAGCGAGTTGAAGATGTCCGGGTGGGCCTTCTCGACCTCGTCGAACAGCACCACGCTGAAGGGCTTGCGGCGCACCTTCTCGGTGAGCTGGCCGCCCTCCTCGTACCCGACGTAGCCGGGAGGCGCACCGAACAGCCGCGCCACCGTGTGCTTCTCGCTGTACTCGCTCATGTCGAGCTGGATCAGCGCGTCGTCGTCGCCGAACAGGAAGTTCGCGAGCGCCTTGGAGAGCCACGTCTTGCCGACACCCGAGGGGCCGGCGAAGATGAACGACCCGCCCGGACGGCGCGGGTCCTTCAGGCCCGCCCGCGTGCGACGGATGGCCCGGCTGAGCGCCTTGATGGCCTCGTTCTGGCCGATGACGCGCTTGCCGAGCTCGGCCTCCATGTTGAGCAGACGGCCGGACTCCTCCTCGGTCAGCTTGACGATCGGGATGCCGGTGGCGAGCGCCAGGACCTCGGCGACGAGCTCCTCGTCGACGACGGCCACGACGTCCATGTCGCCGGCCTTCCAGGCCTTCTCACGGTCGGCCTTGGCGAGGATGAGCTTCTTCTCCTCGTCGCGCAGGGAGGCAGCGGCCTCGAAGTCCTGCGCGTCGATGGCGCCCTCCTTGCGGCGGCGGACGTCGGCGATCTTCTCGTCGAACTCCTTGAGGTCCGGCGGAGCCGTCATCCGGCGGATGCGCAACCGCGAGCCCGCCTCGTCGATGAGGTCGATCGCCTTGTCCGGCAGGAACCGGTCGGAGACGTAGCGGTCGGCCAGGGTGGCCGCCGCGACCAGCGCGTCGTCGGTGATGGTGACGCGGTGGTGCGCCTCGTAGCGGTCGCGCAGGCCCTTGAGCATGTCGATCGTGTGCGCGATCGACGGCTCCGGCACCTGGATGGGCTGGAACCGGCGCTCGAGCGCCGCGTCCTTCTCGAAGTGCTTGCGGAACTCATCGAGCGTGGTGGCGCCGATGGTCTGCAGCTCACCGCGGGCCAGCATCGGCTTGAGGATGCTGGCGGCGTCGATCGCGCCCTCGGCGGCACCGGCACCGACGAGCGTGTGGATCTCGTCGATGAACAGGATGATGTCGCCGCGGGTGCGGATCTCCTTGAGCACCTTCTTCAGGCGCTCCTCGAAGTCGCCGCGGTAGCGCGAGCCGGCGACGAGCGCACCGAGGTCGAGCGTGTAGATCTGCTTGTCCTTGAGCGTCTCGGGGACGTCGCCCTTGACGATGTCCTGGGCGAGGCCCTCGACGACCGTCGTCTTGCCGACGCCGGGCTCGCCGATCAGCACCGGGTTGTTCTTGGTGCGACGGCTGAGGACCTGCATGACGCGCTCGATCTGGTTCTCACGACCGATGACCGGGTCGAGCTTGCCCTCGCGGGCGGCCTGCGTGAGGTTGCGACCGAACTGGTCGAGCACGGCGGAGGTGCTGGGCGCGGCCTCGGCGGGGGCGCCGGAGGTCTCGGCCTCCTTGCCCTGGAAGCCGGAGACCAGCTGGATGACCTGCTGGCGGACGCGGTTGAGGTCGGCGCCGAGCTTCACGAGGACCTGGGCGGCGACGCCCTCGCCCTCGCGGATCAGGCCGAGGAGGATGTGCTCGGTGCCGATGTAGTTGTGGCCGAGCTGGAGCGCCTCGCGCAGGCTGAGCTCGAGGACCTTCTTGGCCCGCGGCGTGAACGGGATGTGCCCGCTCGGCGCCTGCTGGCCCTGGCCGATGATGTCCTCGACCTGCCCGCGGACGGCCTCGAGCGAGATGTCGAGGCTCTCCAGGGCCTTGGCGGCGACGCCCTCACCCTCGTGGATGAGGCCGAGGAGGATGTGCTCCGTGCCGATGTAGTTGTGGCTGAGCATGCGCGCCTCTTCTTGGGCGAGCACGACGACGCGACGGGCGCGGTCGGTGAACCTCTCGAACATGTGGCCCCCTTGATCGGGTGTGTTCTCTTCAGTCTAGGTGCGGCCGCCTCGCCGCACTGCGCGACGTCCACGTACGTCACACAACTGGAACACGGGGTGCGCTGTTCCGTTGTTCACCCTGGGCGTAACTGGCCTCGTGCCGGGTCGTTCGACGGACGTGCGAGGGGCCCGCGTCGCAGTGGCAGCTGCGGCGCGGGCCCCTGGTCCGGGACGGCGGTGCCGTCAGGCGTCGAGGTCGGCCTCGACCAGGGCGGCGACGGCGTCGACCGCGGCCTGGTCGTCGCTCTCCACGACGATCTCGGTGCCCTGGGCTGCGCCCAGGGTCATGATGAGCAGCGCCGAGCCCGCGTCGACCGGGTCACCGCCGGCCACCGCGAGGGTGACGGGCGAGGACTGGTCGGCAGCGGCAGCCGCGATGGTGGCGGCCGGTCGGGCGTGCAGGCCGACGGACGAGCCGACGGTCACGGTCTTGCTGGGCATGGTGGGTCCCTTCAGGAGTGCGATAGGTCAGGCGTCGACGGGGACGCGGGTGTAGACGTGCTCGAACTCGCTGCTGTCCTTCTCGGTGCGCAGCGACTTCAGCAGCGTGACAGACGCAGCGCTGACGAGCGTGCCGACCACGAGCGCGACCAGGAACCACAGCACGTGGTCGACCGCGAAGAGGACGAAGATGCCGCCGTGCGGCGCGGCGAGCGTGACGCCCGCACCCATGGAGATCGCGCCGGCCGTGGCCGAGCCGAGCATCATCGACGGGATGACGCGCAGCGGGTCCGCCGCGGCGAACGGGATCGCGCCCTCGGAGATGAACGCGGCGCCCAGCAGCCAGGCGGCCTTGCCGTTCTCCTTCTCGGCCTCCGTGTAGAGGGTCGAGCGGACGGCCGTCGACAGCGCCATGGCGAGCGGCGGGACCATGCCGGCGATCATGACGGCGGCCATGATCTTGACCTCGGCGCCGCCCGCCGCGATGGCGTCGGCGGTGAGGCCGGTGGTGGCGAAGACGTAGGCGGCCTTGTTGACCGGGCCGCCGAGGTCGAAGCCCATCATCGCGCCGAGGATCACGCCGAGCAGGATGAGCGAGCCGCCCGTCATGCCGTTGAGCTTGTCGGTGAGGCCTGCGGAGAAGTCGGCGATCGGCTTGCCGAGGACCATCAGCATCAGCAGGCCGCTGACCAGGGTGGTCACCAGCGGGATGATGACGACCGGCATGAGGCCGGCCAGCCAGCGCGGCGCCTCCTGCTTGGCGATCTGGTGGGCGATGAGGCCCGCCAGGATGCCGCCGACGATGCCGCCGAGGAAGCCTGCACCGATCTGGTTGGCCAGGAAGCCCATGACGAAGCCGGGCGCGATGCCGGGACGGTCGGCGATCGCGTAGGCGATGTAGCCGGCGAGGGCGGGGACGAGGAAGCCGAACGCCCAGGCGCCCAGCGAGAACAGCAGCGCGCCGAAGTAGGTGGCGAGCGCACTGCCGAACAGTGCGTGCTCGCCGGCCGCAGGCAGGTTGAAGATCGTGTTCTCGAGCGCGATCTTGTTGCCCTCGCCCGTGATGTCGTAGCCCGCGAGCAGGAAGCCGAGGGCGATCAGCAGACCGCCGGCCGCCACGAACGGGATCATGTAGCTGACGCCGGTGAGCAGCCACTGGCGCAGCTTCAGGCCGAAGCCCTGGTGCGACGACGACTCGTCGGCCTGGGCCGCGGCGACGCCGTCGACGCGCTTGGCGCTCGGGTCGGCCGCTGCGGCGACGGCCTCGGAGACCATCGTGTCGGGCTCGTTGATGGCGCGCTTGACGCCGCTCACGATGACCGGCTTGCCCGCGAAGCGCGACGCGTCCTTGACGCCCACGTCGGTCGCGAAGATGACCGCGTCGGCGCCGGCGATGGTGGCCGAGCTCAGCGGACGGGCGCCCGAGGAGCCCTGCGTCTCGACCTGCAGGTCGACGCCCGCGCGCTCGCCGGCCTGCACGAGCGAGTCGGCGGCCATGTAGGTGTGCGCGATGCCCGTGGGGCAGGCCGTCACGGCGACGATGCGGACGGGGTTGCCCTCGGCGGCCGGGGCGGCCGGGGCGGAGGTCGCGGCCTCCGCTGCTCCCTCCGCAGCGGGGGTCGCGACCGGCTGGGGGGACACGACGTCCTCGACCAGGGCCACGACCTCGTCGTCGGACGACGCGGCGCGCAGGGCGTCGGTGAACTCGCTGCGCACGAGCGCGCGGGCGAGCGTCGAGAGCAGCTTCAGGTGGTCGGAGTCGCCGCCGGCGGGCGCGGCGATGAGGAAGACGAGGTCGGCGCCGCCGTCGGGCGCACCGAAGTCGGCACGGGGCTCGAGCCGCGCGAAGGCGAGCGTGGCCTCCGTGACGGCCTCGGACCGGCAGTGCGGGATGGCGATGCCGCCGGGCAGGCCCGTGGCGGAGGTGGCCTCGCGGGC
>NZ_LUNF01000154.1:0-13286 GCF_001626145.1 Aeromicrobium sp. REDSEA-S32_B7 | reverse complement strand
CCTCATCGGCGGCGCTGATGTCGCGGCCGAGCTGGACGCCAAGCGCGCGATCGAGCAGGGCACCCGGGTGGCTGCCGCCCTCTGACGCGATCGACCACGACGTTCTGCAGGAGATCCGGCCCCGGGACCTGCAGAACGTCGTGATCGGCAGACTCATCCCGACCGCTACCGTCGGCGGGGTGATCCGCGACTACACCGACGCCGAAGCCCGGGCGGCGCTGCCGCTGAAGTGGGGCCGCGCCCCCGAGGGCGTCATCCCCGCCTGGGTCGCGGAGATGGACTACGCCCCGGCACCCGCGATCTCGGCGGCGGTCAACGCCGCCGTGGGCAGGGGCATGCTCGGCTACCCGCCGTTCGACCACCCGATGGTCACCGGGCTCGAGGAGGCGTTCGCGAGCCAGCGTCGCCTGCTCGACGACGCCGCCCACGAGCTGCGCACCCCGCTCACCGTGCTGCAGGGGCACCTGGAGGTGCTCGACCCGACCGACCCCGACGACGTCCGCACCACGCGCACGCTGCTGCTCGACGAGATCGACCGGATGACCCGCCTCGTCCACGACCTCCTGCTGCTCGCGAAGGCGGAGCGTCCGGACTTCGTCCGCCTCGAGCGCACCGACGTGGAGGCGCTCACGCTCGGGGCCCTCGAGCGCGCACGGGGACTCGCCGACCGCAGCTGGGTGCTCGACGCTGTGGCCCGCACCCACGTCGACGTCGACCCCCAAAGGCTGACGCAGGCGCTGCTCCAGCTCGCCGACAACGCCGTCCGGCACACCCGGCCGGGAGCCGAGGTCGGCATCGGGTCGCGGGTGCACGACGGGCACGTCGAGCTGTGGGTGCGCGACACGGGCGCCGGGGTGCCGTCGGCGCTGCGTGGGACGATCTTCGAGCGCTTCACCCAGGGCGACGGTGAGCAGGCCGGCTTCGGTCTGGGCCTGTCGATCGTCGCCGCCATCATGGAGGCGCACGAGGGTCGGGTGGTGCTCGACCCGCCCGGGGCGACGTCAGGTGCGACGTTCCGGCTCGTCATCGCGACAGGAGGACTGTGGTGAACCGGATTCTCGTGGTCGAGGACGAGGAGCGGATCGCCTCGTTCGTCGCGAAGGGGCTGAAGGCCGAGGGGTTCACGCCGACGGTCGTCACCGACGGCGTGAGCGGTCTCGACTACGCGCTGACGGGTCCGTTCGACCTCATGGTGCTCGACATCGGTCTGCCCGGGCTCGACGGCTTCACGATCCTCGAGCGCGTGCAGGCGGAACGACCCGAGCTGCCCGTGATCGTGCTGACGGCCCGAGACTCGGTGACCGACACGGTCCAGGCGCTCGAGGGAGGTGCGGCCGACTACATGAGCAAGCCCTTCCGCTTCGCCGAGCTGCTGGCCCGCGTCCGCCTGCGGCTGCGCGCCCCCGCCACCCCTGCCCCCGACGACGAGCTGGTCGCCGGCGACGTCCGCCTCGACCTGCGCCGACGTCGCGCGTACGTCGGCGAGCGCGAGGTCGAGCTGTCGGCACGCGAGCTGTCGCTCGCCGAGGTGCTGATGTCGCACCGCGGGCAGGTGCTCTCGCGCGAGCAGCTGCTCTCCCACGTGTGGGGCTACGACTTCGACCCCGGCTCGAACGTCGTCGACGTGTACGTCGGCTACCTCCGCAGGAAGCTCGGCGCCGGACTCGTCACCACCGTCCGGGGGCTGGGGTACCGGGTCGACTGAGGGCCTCCGTGTCCTGCGGCTGCGGCGTCTGTGGTCTGCCGGACCCCGCTGCTGCGCTGCCTGCCCCGCCCAGCGGTGGGTAGGGCGCGGGATGCGCCTCGTGGGAGGTAGGTGACCCGCGCTACGTCCGGCCCGGGAGGTACCTCCTGGGGGTCAGGGACCCACCGACTCGAGCAGCCGGGGCAGCGCAGCCGCAGGCCGGAAGAGGGGGGCTCAGCGCTTGAGCGTGAACCCCGACAGCCGCGCGGACGGCAGGCCGGCGATCATCGGCTCCAGCTCGAGGGCGATCTGGCGCGGCGTGGGGCGCTGCGCCGGGTCGCGGTCGAGGCAGCGTGCGATGAGGTCGGCGGCACCGCGGTGGACGAAGCCGGGCAGCGGCTTCGGCTCGTCGTGCAGCTGCGCCCAGCGGGGCTCGCGGTCGAAGGCACGGAAGCCCGCGGCGGCCCGGAAGAGGGTGGCGCCGAGACCCCACACGTCGGCGGCGGGTCCGACGGTGCCGCGCTCCCCCGGCGCGCACTGCTCGGGGGCCATGTACTCGTCGCTGCCGACCGGGTGGTCGAGGGCCGCGGCGTCGTCGACGTCGAGCGCGACGGAGAGGTCGACGAGCTGGGCGGGCGCACCCATGATGACATTGCTGGGCTTCACGTCGAGGTGCACGACGCCCTGGCCGTGCAGGTAGTGCAGCACCGACGCGAGCTCGAGCGCGAGGGGCAGCAGCTGGTGCTCCGGCACCGCGCCGTGCCGCGAGATCAGCCGCGACAGGTTCGGGCCCTCGACGTGCTCGAGGACGAAGTAGGGACGGGCCGCCTCGTCGTCGTAGGAGAAGACGCGCGTGAGGCCGGGGTGCGCCAGACGTGCGAGCAGCGCGACCTCCCGCTCGAGTCCCGCGCGGGAGACGGGGTCGGCGACGTGCCCCGGCCGGAGCGCCTTCACGACGACCGGGGCGTGCAGCCGGTCGTCGAAGGCCAGCCACGCCTCGTAGACGGTGCCGCCGCCGAGATCCTTCACGGCCGTGAGGCCGGGGGCGATCTCGTCGCCCCCGGCCAGGCCCCACACGTCGTCGGGCATCAGCGGTCGGTGCCGGTCGTCGGCGCGGTGTTCTTGGTCGGCGCAGTGTTCTTCGTCGGCGCAGTGTTCTTCGTCGGCGCAGTGTTCTTCGTCGGGGCGGTGTTCTTCGTGGGCGCCGACTGGACCGTCTTGGCGGTGTTCGCGGTCGGGGCGGTGCCGCGGGTCTGCGCGGTGTTCGCCGTCTGCCGGGTGACGGTGGTGCTCAGGTCGTCGTCACGGTCGTCGTCATCGTCGTCGTCCGCGGTGACGACCCACGACGAGGTCGAGTCGTCGCGCTTGAGCAGGGGGTCGCGGTCGCCGTCGGCGTGGGCGCTGGAGAGCGCGAAGCCGGCGGTGCCGAGCGCGAGGGTGCCGGCGACGGCGGCGATGGCGGTACGGGCGGTGGTCTTCATGGGTCCTCCTGGGGTCGATGCGATGACCCCAGGCTCCTGGTGCGTGGTGAGCCCTCCGTGAGACGTCGATGAGAGGCCTCTCATCGGCGTCGAGCGCCTACAGCAGGGGGCGCAGCGGCGTCAGCAGCAGCTCGCAGGCGCGGGCGACGATCGGTCGGGACTGCCAGTGCTCGAGGGTCAGCTCGCGACAGTTCGCCAGGTCGGTCTCGAACACCGTCTCGAGGTGCTCGGCGAGGGCGGGGTCGACGACCTCGAGGTTGATCTCGTAGTTGCCGGTCAGGCTGAGCCGGTCGATGTTGGCGGTGCCGACGGTCGACCACTGGCCGTCGATCGTCGCGGTCTTCGCGTGCACCATCGCGTCCTGGTAGAGCTGGATCCGCACGCCGTGGCGCAGCAGCTCGCCGTAGAAGCCGCGGGACAGCCAGTCGGCGACGACGTGGTTGCTGACCTCGGGGACGATGATCGTCACCTCCACGCCGCGCGACCGGGCGTCCTTCAGGGCCTGCAGGATGTCGTGGTCGGGGATGAAGTAGGCGGCCGTGATGTGGATGTGGTGCCGGGCGCGGTCGATGGCCTCGAGGTACATGCCACGAATCGGGAACACGAGCTGGCGGGGCACGTTGCGGTGGGCCCGCACGCTCGGCTCCCAGCTGGCCTCCCCCAGCGGCTCGATGGGCACCGGGTGCAGGTCGTTCCAGAAGTCGATGAAGGCGTTGTCGAGGTCCCAGACGGCCGACCCCTCGACCCGCAGGTGCGTGTCGCGCCACTGCGTGGCGTACAGGGAGCCCACGTTGTACCCGCCCACGAAGCCGACCGTGTCGTCGACGACGAGGATCTTGCGGTGGTCGCGGCCCCAGCGTCGCGGGTTGAAGGGCTGCAGGCCCGTCTTCAGCACCGGGTAGCGCAGCACGTGGACGCTCGGCGGGAACGTCAGGAACGAGCGCGGGACGACGAGGTTGGCGAACCCGTCGTAGATCACCCGCACGTCGACCCCGCGGTCGGCGGCGGCGACGAGCTCGCGCTTGAACGCCTCGCCCATGTCGTCGCCCTTGAGGATGAAGGTCTCGAAGAGGATGCGGGTGGTGGCGCCGCGGATCGCCGCGAGCATGTCGTCGTACAGGTCCTCCCCGTAGGTGTACGTCGTGGCGCTGTTCTCGCTGCCGACGGGCACGGTCCGCGGCGGCACGGTCGGGAAGCTCGTCTCGCTCGCGCCGCGGAGGATCTTGCGGACCTTGGTCGTGACCATCAGACCCGCCACGATGCCGACGACGGAGAGGAACCAGGTCTGCAGGGGACGCCAGATCAGGCGCTCGGTCGAGAGTCGGGCCACGTCGTCACCCTAGGGCACGGCGACGCGGGTCCCGTCGACGTCAGACGAAGACGGCGACGGCGCGGGCGGAGCCGCCGCGCTGCTCGTAGAGCGCCAGGAAGCGGCCGTCGGGCGCGAACAGGGCCACGGGGCCGGGTGCGCCGAGGTCGACGTCGGCGAGCGCGCGCCCGAAGCGCACCTCGCCGGCGGCCGCCTCGTCGAGGTCGAGCGACGGGAACGCCGCGCGGGCGGCGTCGTCGAGCGCGACGTGCTGCCACGACCGCTCGAGCTCCTCGAGCGTGCTGGCGACGTCGAGGTCGAAGCCCCCGACGCGGGTGCGGCGCAGCATCGTCAGGTGGCCGCCGACGCCCAGGGCCGCCCCGAGGTCGCGGGCCAGGGCGCGCACGTAGGTCCCGCTGCTGCACACCACGCGGGCGTCGACGTCGACCACCGCCAGACCGTCGACCTGGAGGTGCCGGACGTCGGTGACCTCGAACGTCGACACGGTGACGGGCCGGGCGGGGAGCTGCACGGCCTCCCCCGCGCGGACGCGCGCGTACGAGCGCCTCCCGTCGACCTTGATCGCCGACACGGCCGTCGGCACCTGCTCGATGTCGCCGGTGAGGGGGAGCACCGCGGCACGGATGGCGTCGTCCGTGACGCCGGAGGCGTCGGCCCGCTCCACCAGGTCGCCCTCGGCGTCGTCCGTGACCGTGGTCCAGCCGAGCCGCATCGTCGCGAGGTACTCCTTGTCGGCCAGCTGCAGGTGGCCGAGCAGACGGGTGGCCCGCCCGACACCGAGCAGCAGCACCCCCGTCGCCATCGGGTCGAGGGTGCCGGCGTGGCCGACCTTGCGGGTGCCGGCCAGGCGACGGGTGCGGGCGACGACGTCGTGCGACGTCCACCCGGCGGGCTTGTCGACCACGACGAGCCCGACGCGGGTCTCGCTCATGCCCGCTCGTCGTCCTCGTCGTCGTCCTCGGCCGCGCGCGGCTGCTTGTACGGGTCGGGGTCGCCCGCGTAGGTCTTGCCCTCGGCGGCCGCGGCGACGCGCTCGTCGCTCTCGCGCGCCTTGGCGAGCAGGTCCTCGATCTGGCGGGCCGACTCCGGGACCGCGTCGAGGAAGAACTCCAGCGACGGGGTGTGCCGGGTGCCGAGCTGCTTGCCGACCTCGGTGCGCAGCAGGCCGGTGGCGCTGCGCAACGCGGCCGCCGTGTCGGCGGCGGCGCGCTCGTCGCCCATGACGGTGTAGAAGACCGACGCGTTCTGGTGGTCGCCCGTGAGCCGCACGTCGGTGATCGTCACGAAGCCCAGGCGCGGGTCCTTGACCCGACGCTCGAGCATCTGGGCGATGATCACCTTGATGCGGTCGGCGAGCTGCTGGGTGCGCTGTCCGGCCATGGTTCCTCCTGCTGGGTCGCCGCCGCGGACCCAGGATCGCTCCCGGGTCCGCGGCGGACTGCTGACTCAGCTACGCGGCTTCTCGCGCAGCTCGAACATCTCGACGACGTCGTCGATCTTGATGTCGCCGTACCCCTTGAGGACGAGACCGCACTCGAAGCCCTCGCGGACCTCGGACACGTCGTCCTTCTCGCGGCGCAGGCTCGCGAGCTCGAGGTTGTCGGCCACGACCGAGCCGTCGCGGAGCAGACGCGCCTTGGCGTTGCGCCGGAGCGTGCCGCTCGTGACCATGCAGCCGGCGATGTTGCCGATCTTCGACGAGCGGAAGATGTCGCGGATCTCCGCCGTGCCGAGCTGGTGCTCCTCGAACTCCGGCTTGAGCATGCCCTTGAGCGCCGCCTCGATCTCGTCGATCGCCTGGTAGATGACCGAGTAGTACTTGATCTCGACACCTTCGCGGTCGGCCAGCTCCGTCGCCTTGCCCTGCGGGCGGACGTTGAAGCCGATGATGACCGCGTTGGAGGCCGCCGCCAGGTTGACGTCGGTCTCGGTGATCGCACCCACGCCACGGTCGATGACCCGCAGGTTGACCTCCTCGCCCACGTCGATCTGGGCCAGCGAGTCCTCGAGCGCCTCGACCGAGCCGGAGCCGTCACCCTTGAGGATGAGCAGCAGCTCGTCGGTCTCGCCCTTCTCCATCGAGGACATGAAGTCCTCGAGGGTCCGGCGACCCGTGCGCTTGGCCAGCGCGGCGTTGCGCTCGCGAGCCTCGCGCTTCTCGGCGATCTGGCGCGCGATCCGGTCGTCGTCGACGACCATGAAGTTGTCGCCGGCGCCGGGCACGGCCGTCAGGCCGAGCACCAGGGCAGGACGCGACGGCGGCGCCTCGACGATGTTCTCGCCGAACTCGTCGAGCATGGCGCGCACGCGGCCGAAGGCCGAGCCCGCCACGAGCGTGTCGCCCACCCGCAGCGTGCCGCGCTGGACCAGCACCGTGGCGACCGGGCCGCGACCGCGGTCCAGGTGCGCCTCGATGGCGAGGCCCTCGGCGTTCTGCTCCGGGTTGGCACGCAGGTCCAGCGACGCGTCGGCCGTCAGAATGACCGCCTCGAGGAGGTCGTCCAGACCCGTGCCCGCCTTGGCGGAGACGTCGACGAACATCGAGTCGCCGCCGTACTCCTCGGGGACGAGGCCGTACTCGGTGAGCTGGCCGCGTGCCTTGGTCGGGTCGGCGTCGGGCTTGTCGACCTTGTTGACCGCGACGACGATCGGCACGCCGGCCGCCTTCGCGTGGTTGAGCGCCTCGACCGTCTGCGGCATGACGCCGTCGTCGGCCGCGACCACGAGGATCGCGATGTCGGTCGCCTGCGCACCACGGGCACGCATGGCGGTGAACGCCTCGTGACCCGGGGTGTCGATGAAGGTGATGGCCCGCTCGTTGCCGTCGACCTCGGTGGTCACCTGGTAGGCGCCGATGGTCTGCGTGATGCCGCCGGCCTCCTTGGCGACCACGTTGCTGTTGCGCAGCGCGTCGAGCAGCTTCGTCTTTCCGTGGTCGACGTGACCCATGACGGTCACGACCGGCGGACGCGCCGCAAGGTCGGAGTCGTCGCCGGTGTCCTCGCCGAACTCCAGCGAGAACGACTCGAGCAGCTCACGGTCCTCGTCCTCGGGCGAGACGACCTGGACGTCGTAGTTCAGCTCCTCGCCGAGCAGCTGCAGCGTCTCGTCGTTGACGGACTGCGTGGCGGTGACCATCTCGCCCAGGTGGAACAGCACCTGCACGAGCGACGCCGCGTCGACGCCGATCTTCTCGGCGAAGTCGGTCAGCGAGGCACCGCGCGCCAGACGGACGGTCTGGCCGTCGCCCTTGCGGACGCGGACGCCGCCGATGGCGGGCGCCTGCATCTGGTCGAACTCCTGCCGCTTCGCGGGAGCCGCGGTGCCGGCGCCGCCTGCGCCACCCTCACGGGCGGCCGGCGGACGCGGAGCGCGCTCCTGCTGCATCCCCTGGCGCGAGGAGTACGGGTTGTTGCCGGGGCGCGCGCCACCGGGGCGCGGACCCGGACGGGGGCCCGGAGCCGGCTTGGGCCCGGGCTGGGCGGCCGGCGCGGAGGCCGCGGCGGCCGGTGCCTCGGGCTCGGCCGGACGACGCGGGCCGGGACGCGGACCGGGGGTCGGCGTGGCCTTGGGCGCGGCGGGGCCGGGCTTCGGGGCCGCGGACGCAGGGGTCGGTGCGCTGGGCGCCTGCGGTGCGGCGGGGGCCTGCGGCGCAGCCGGGGCGGGTGCCTCGGCGGCCGGTGCCTTGGGGGCGGGCGCAGGGGCGGCCTTCTTGGCACCCTTCTTCGCACCCTTGGCGAGCAGCGCGTCGCCGTGCTCCTCCTTGAGGCGGCGGACGACCGGCGCCTCGACGGTGGACGACGCGGACTTCACGTACTCACCCATGTCCTTCAACGTGGACAGGATGTCCTTGCTCTGGACTCCGAGCTCTCGTGCGAGCTCGTGGACTCTGACAGCCACTGTTCTCCTTCGTGGGGGCCCGCACCCCGAAGGAGGTGAGGACCCTAGTTGACGTGCAGGCTCATCGGAACGTTCTCATCGAGAGCTCATGAGCGGTTGCTCCGTTTTCGGGTCGTGGGGCCGGTGGCCCCGTGGATGGGTTGGTGCGCCCTGGTCAGTCCCGCGGGCCGGCCATGTCGTCGAGCAGCGTCAGGTCGAGCGGTCCCTCCACGCGGAGGGCCCGGCCGAACGCCCGTCGACGTCGTGCCAGCTCCAGGCACCGAGGGTCGGGGTGCAGGTGCGCCCCTCGCCCCGGCATCGTCCGCCGCGGGTCGGGGGTCACGGTGGTACCCGCCTCCCCCGGCGTCGCGACGAGCCGGACCAGAGCGGTCACGTCGTCGCGCGACCGGCAGCCGATGCACGTGCGAGTGACCGTGGTCGAGTCTACCCCGTCCGTGGTCACGACCTGCGCTCGGGCCGCGCGCCGTCGCCGTCCTGCGGCACCTCGGTGTCGGAGCGGATGTCGATGCGCCAGCCGGTGAGCTTGGCGGCCAGGCGGGCGTTCTGCCCCTCCTTGCCGATGGCGAGCGAGAGCTGGAAGTCGGGCACGACCACGCGGGCCGCCCGGGTCTGCTCGTCGACCATCGTGACCTTCTTGACCCGTGAGGGCGAGAGCGCGTGCCCGATGAACTCCAGCGGGTCGTCGCTGTGGTCGACGATGTCGATCTTCTCGCCGTGCAGCTCGTGCATCACGTTGCGCACGCGCTGGCCCATCGGCCCGATGCAGGCGCCCTTGGCGTTGACGCCGGGCTTCGTGGCGCGCACGGCGATCTTGGTGCGGTGGCCGGCCTCCCGTGCGACGGCCATGATCTCGACCGAGCCGTCGGCGATCTCCGGGACCTCGAGGGCGAAGAGCAGGCGCACGAGGTTGGGGTGGGTGCGCGAGACCTTGACCCGCGGGCCACGCATGCCCTTCTCGACCTCGTACACGTAGGCCTTGATGCGCTCGCCGTGCGCGTACTTCTCCTCGGCGACCCGCTCGGCCGAGGGCAGCAGCGCCTCCACGCGACCCAGGTCGATCATGACGTCGCCGGGACGGCTGCCCTGCTGGATGACGCCGGAGACGATGTCGCCGACCTTGCCGGAGAACTCGCCGAACTTCTGCTCGTCCTCCGCCTGGCGCAGGCGCTGCATGATCAGCTGGCGAGCGACGGTGGCGGCGAAGCGGCCGAAGTCCTCCGGCGTGTCGTCGAACTCCTCCGAGAACCGCGGGGCCGGCGGCGCGGCGGGCGGCGGCCGCCGAAGAAGCGCGACGGGCCGAGGAAAAACAGGCCGCGCGGCGTCCGTGGATCCGCGCCGCCATCGCGAGCCTCGCGGGCGGCTTTATCGCGTCGAGCGCGCTCGCTGCCTATGCCTGGCATCAGCGCGGTGCGGCACTGGAGGCACGCGATCAGGCCGAGACCAGCTATGCCTTCATCGCCGAAGATGTGCTGTCCAGCCCCGATCCGGCGAAGTCGAGCACCGACGAAACGGTCATCGAGGCGATGAAGCGCGCGAGCGCTAATATTGACGCGCGTTATGCCCGCTCGCCGGGCACCGCCGCGCGGCTCCATCTCGCGGTCGCGCGCGCCTTTTATCAGCGCAGCGATTTCGATACCGCCCGCGCCGAATATGCGCACGCCGCCACGCTGTTCGGCAGGGCCGGGGAAGCCGACAGCGAGGATGCCGTCCTGGGCCGGCTCGGCAGCATCCATATGGACGCAACCTCGGGCCAGCCGGGGCGGTTGGAGGCGGCGGGCGCCGCCATCGCCAAAGAGCAAAAGGCGCTCGGCGACCGGGCGAAAAGCGGGCGTATCGGCTTCGCGCTGGCGCAGTCGGAGGGGGCTTATGCCTACACCGCCGACATCGAGCGGGCCGAACGTGCAATCCGCCGCGCGGTGGCGATCGGTTCGGCGCCGGGGTCGCGCGTTTCGCCGACGCAGTTGCTGAAGGCGCGGTCTTCGCTCGCGCTGGTGATGCTACGCGAGGGCAAGGTGAAAGAGGCGGAACCTGTGGCGCGAGCCATCGTCGCCGACTCGACCCGGATACGGGGGGCGGATAATCCGGATACGCTTGTGACGCGGCAGCATTGGGTGACGGCGCTGTCGATGCTCGGCGAACATGAACGTGCACTGCGCGAAAGCGGTCCGCTGCTCGCCGCGCTCGAACGGCGCTTCGGTCGCGATCATCGCTTCACGCTGGCGATGCATTCGACGCGGTTCGAAAGCCTTGCCGCCCTCGGACGCTATGACGAGGCCGCGGTTGAAGCGAAGCGCGTTTGGGAGGGGGCGGCCACGCAGGCCGGATCGCTGTCGCATCAGGCGCTTGTCGGCCAGAATGACTATGCGTCGGCGCTCTGCCAGACGAGCCGACGTCGCGATGCCTTGCCCATCCTGGCGGATGCGGCGGCAAAGGCCCGCCAGGCGTTCGGCGCCGATTACGGCCTGACCCATACGATTCAATTCTATCTGGGCGAGTGCGAGCTTGCGAACCACCGGTTCGCCGAAGCGAACCGCAGCTTTTCGCTTGTCGATGCGACCAAGGTTGCCGAATTGACCGGGCGGCCCGATTTCGCCGCGACACTGGCCGCGGCACGGGCCGAGACGATGCTGGGGCTGGGCGACCGTGCCAAGGCCGGTACGCTGCTCGATACGGCGCAGGCTGCAGCAAAGGCTTCGGAGGATGCCGAACTCAAACAGCGGTTGCAACGGCTGCGCGCGCAATTGCGCGGGTAAGGCCTGAGCGCAAGGCGGTTCTGGCTTGAGATAATCTTTAGAACGGCGTGAAGACTTTGCGGCATCGCGCTCGCTAGCTCTCTGACGAAACCCGGCGGACGGGCCGGGTCGATAGAGAGGGAGCGATCATGCGAGCGCAGTCAGACCATCGGTGCGTTATGATGGCGGAGGGACGCCCATGATCCGCCCGTTGATGACGGCATCATCGATGCTGCTGCCGCTGTTCGCGCTGGTCCAGTCGCAACCGGCGGCGCCGCCGAAGGTCTGGCCGCGCGAGGTGCAGGCGCTCTATGACAGCCTGAAACAGGAATGCCGGGCCGATGGCGGCAAATTCATTCCCGATCGCGCGCATTTCGCGGTCGAGACCGAGGTGACGGGCGACGGCAAGCCCGACTGGGTCGTGGATTACAGCAGCGCGCGATGCTCCAACGCGGGCTATTCGGCCTATTGCGGTACCGCCGGGTGCATGATCGCCATCTTCGGGTCCGACCGCAACGGCTATCGCGAAATCTTCAACGACAACGTCCGCGACTGGCAGGCGGTGAAGCTCGACGGAAAGGGGCGCACCGGGCTGGGCCTTTCGGTTCACGGGACGGTGTGCGGAAGCGTCGGGGCCGATATGTGCCTGGAAGTTCTGCGGTGGGACGGACGCAAATGGGCGGTGGTGGAACGGCGCCGCGGTACCGATGCGGACCTGCCGCCGCCAACCGGCGAAGACGCCGGGCCGCCACCAGCCTTTCACAGCGCGCGCTGGCAGGTCGCGGGAAGCGGTGCGGGCACCGTCGCCGCGGTAACGGGGCATCCCGAATTCAGCGCGGTGGGTCTTCGTTGCCAACCGGGCGGCGGCATAGCGATGACGGTCGTGCCTATGCAAGCTACGACGGTGGCGATGAATGGACCGAATTGACGGCGCTTTCGCTTGCCGGATCGACGGCGGCGATCCGGACGCTGGAGAAACAATGTCCGCGCGGCGCTGCGGCCAATGCGGAGGGACCGGCGGGTCCGGGCCAGTCGCGCATTCTGCCGCTTCCGGTCGGCTATTATGTCGATGCGCGCATGTCGACCTGCGAAAAGCCCTTCGCCGACATCGCAATCTATCTGGCCGAGGACCGGATCGTTCAGCGCGGTAGCAGTTGCAAGTTCACGAGCCTGAAGATGACGGGCGCAAACGCCTTTCGGCAGACCGAGAGCTGCCCCGACATCGATGGACGGCCGATGTCCGCCACGCAGGATTACAGGATCACCGGACCGCAATCGTTCGAGCTTGTCGGCTTCGGCGACGCATGGACCTTCTGCTCTGCCAACCGCTTACCGGCCAAGGCAAAATTTTACAGGGCAGCGAAGTAGGCGGGCTCGGCGGGACTGCAAAAGGGCAGGTAAGTGTGACCATTTGCCGGATATCCTTCGGGGCCGATCGCGCGACATAATTAGAGTCCGGGTGGACGGAACCGGAAAAGCATCGCCGTTTTCCAAACCGGCGAGACGCCTCCTGAGGTCGCTGCTTCATGTCAGCGGTCTGCCTGGTCGGGCAGCGCCGTCGATAATGCCGTTCTTCGCAGCAGATTTCTGTTCGAAGACAGGAGGGGCCAATCAAATATGCAAAACGGACAACAGCCGACATTCCCGCCCATCGCGGCATGGCGGGTCAATATCATCCGCCTCGTATTCTTGCTCATGGCGGGGTTCATGGGCAGCTTCGTCTGGTACCGGCTGATATTCGAGTCCGCGGACATTCCGGTCCAGCAGGGACTGGGAAAGAAGGCCTCGCCATCAAATTTGCTCAATTATTGAATTGTGATAATCCGTCTGAATCGCCATGTGAGTCGTGTCCATCTTGTTCTCGGTTTCAACAATTACAGCATGAAAAATTCACCATTATTTTTCCATTGCCAACGCCGAAGAAATCATCGAATGAGGATGAGCTAACGACAGTCAATAAACAAGATTTAGATTTGGTGACGGAGGCTATTGCTAAAAAAGCGAATAACCCTTTTTTTAAAATTCAAATTCCGAAAGCGAACCGGATTTTGATTCAATCTGTCAGAGAGCTTCGAAAATCATTGTATTTAAAATCTGAAAAAACAGGCCGAAAAACAGTCCTGATATTTGATGCACATTTATTATCAGCAGGGCAAGGG
>NZ_LUNF01000153.1:0-4754 GCF_001626145.1 Aeromicrobium sp. REDSEA-S32_B7 | reverse complement strand
GACCTGATGATCGTCGCCGGCCGCGTGAGCAACAAGATGGCACCCGTCCTGCGCCAGATCTACGACCAGATGGCCGAGCCCAAGTACGTGCTCGCCATGGGCGTCTGCGCCAGCTCCGGCGGCATGTTCAACAACTACGCGATCGTGCAGGGCGTCGACCACGTCGTCCCCGTCGACATGTACCTCCCCGGCTGCCCGCCCCGCCCCGAGATGCTCATCGACGCCATCCTCAAGCTGCACGACAAGATCCAGCACACCAAGCTCGGCGCGCACCGACTCGAGGAGATCCGCGCCGACGAGGCCGCCGCCCTCGACGCCGCGCCGACGTCGGCCCTGAAGGGCCTGATGCGCTGATGGCAGACGACAAGACCCGCACCGTCGACGACCACACCACCACGCAGGACCGCTCGCACGACCCCGTCCCCGACGGCGGCGCGCCCGTCGTCCCCGCAGGCACCGAGACCTTCGAGGTCGTCGACGTGCGCCAAGGCATGTTCGGCGTGCGCGGCACCGGCGACACGAGCGGCTACGGCGGCATCACCCGCCCCGTCGCGATGCCGCCCGCCTCCCAGCCGCCCTTCGGCCCCGGCGACGGACCCGGGTGGTTCGACGACGTGCACGACCGCCTCGCCGAGCTCGCCGACGGCACCGACGCCATCGAGCGCGTCGTGGTGGACCGCGGCGAGATCACCTTCGTCGTCCGCCGTGAGACGCTGCTCGACGTCGTCCGGCACCTGCGCGACGACGCGGCGCTGCGCTACGAGCTGTGCAGCAGCCTCTCCGCCGTGCACTTCCCGCACGAGACCGGCCGCGAGCTGCACGTCGTGCTCCACCTGCTCTCCATGACGCACCGGCGCCGCATCCGCGTCGAGACCACGTGCCCCGACGCCGACCCGCACGTGCCGAGCGTCGTCGCCGTCTATCCCACCGCCGACTGGCAGGAGCGGGAGGCCTACGACATGTTCGGCATCGTCTTCGACGGCCACCCGGCCCTCACCCGCATCCTCATGCCCGACGACTGGCAGGGCCACCCCCAGCGCAAGGACTATCCCCTCGGCGGCATCCCCGTGGAGTACAAGGGCGGCACGGTCCCGAGCCCCGACCAGCGCAGGAGCTACTCGTGAGTGGCATGCGTAGTCGGCTGCAAGGTGGTCTCGATACGTCGGGACCTGCTCGTACCTCGCGGTCCCGACTACTCGACCAGCGGCACGACTGCTGGTCGAGCAGGCCAGTCGGCGACGGAGGAGCTCGGCTGGCCGTATCGAGACCACTCGGCAACGGCTCAGCGCTCGGGAGGACGCGATGACCGACATCACCCACGACGCCTACGCCGGCACGAGCGAGTCGACGTCCGGGCCCGTCTTCACCGTCACCGGGCAGGACTGGGACACCGTCGACGCGGCCGCCGTCGACGGCGACCGGATCGTCGTCAACATGGGGCCCCAGCACCCGTCGACGCACGGCGTGCTGCGACTCATCCTCGAGATCGACGGCGAGACGGTGAAGGACGCCCGACCCGGGATCGGCTACCTGCACACCGGCATCGAGAAGAACATGGAGTACCGCACCTGGACGCAGGGCGTGACGTTCTGCACCCGCATGGACTACGTGGCCCCGTTCAGCAACGAGGCCGCCTACGTCGCCGCCGTCGAGCGGCTGCTCGGCGTCGAGGACGACGTGCCCGAGCGGGCCCGGACCATCCGCGTGCTCATGCTCGAGCTCAACCGGATCAGCTCGCACCTCGTCTGCATCGCGACCGGCGGCATGGAGCTCGGCGCCCTCACCGTCATGACCTGCGGCTTCCGCGACCGCGAGCTCATCCTCGACCTCTTCGAGGCGATCTCGGGGCTGCGCATGAACCACGCCTACCTCCGGCCGGGCGGCGTCGCGCAGGACCTGCCCGACGGCGTCGTCGAGCAGCTGCGCGGCACGGTCGCCCTGCTGCGCAAGCGGCTGCCGGAGTACGCCGCGCTGTGCAACGCGAACCCGATCTTCAAGGGCCGGCTCAAGGGCGTCGGGCACCTCGAGCTCGACGGCTGCCTCGCCCTCGGCCTCACCGGGCCCGTGCTGCGGGCCACCGGCTACGACTGGGACCTGCGACGCACGCAGCCGTACTGGGGCTACGACACCTACGACTTCGACGTCGTCACCTGGGACGAGCCCGACGCCTACGGCCGCTTCCGCGTGCGGCTGGAGGAGATGTGGCAGTCGCTGCGCATCGTCGAGCAGGCGATCGACCGGCTCGAGGACACCGCCGGTGCGCCCGTCATGGTCGACGACCCGAAGATCGCGTGGCCGGCCCGGCTCAGCGTCGGCAGCGACGGGCAGGGCAACTCCGCCGAGCACATCCGCCACATCATGGGCGAGTCGATGGAGGCGCTCATCCACCACTTCAAGCTGGTCACCGAAGGCTTCCGGGTCCCGCCCGGCCAGGCCTACGTCGCGATCGAGGCCCCGCGCGGCGAGATCGGCTGCCACGCCGTCTCCGACGGCGGCACCCGTCCCTACCGGGTGCACTTCCGCGACCCGAGCTTCGTCAACCTGCAGGGCACGTCGATCATGAGCGAGGGCGGCATGTTGTCCGACGTCATCGTCGCCATCGCCAGCATCGACCCGGTCATGGGCGGGGTGGACCGATGAGCCAGGGCGTCACGCCTCCGCTCGACGAGGCCACGACCGCGGAGCTGCGCGAGCTGATGGGCCGCTACCCGCAGGCGCGGTCGGCGCTGCTGCCGATGCTGCACCTCGTCCAGTCGGTGCAGGGCAGCGTCACCAGCGAGGGCGTCGAGACCTGCGCTGAGCTCCTCGGCCTGACCACGGCGGAGGTGTCGGGCGTCGCCACCTTCTACACGATGTACAAGCGGCGCACGATGGGCACGCACCACGTCGGCGTCTGCACCAACACGCTGTGCGCGGTGATGGGCGGCGACGCGATCTTCGAGCGGTTGAGCGACCACCTCGACGTCGGGAACGACGAGACGACCGCCGACGGCCAGGTCACCCTCGAGCGGATCGAGTGCAACGCCGCCTGCGACTACGCGCCGGTGCTCACGGTCAACTGGGAGTTTCTCGACCGCCAGACGCCGGAGTCGGCCGTCGACCTCGTCGACCGGTTGCGTGCGGGCGAGCCGGTGCAGGCCTCCCGCGGCGCCACGATCACCAGCTGGCGCGACGCCGAGCGCGTGCTGGCCGGGTTCGAGGACGGCCGCGCCGACGAGGGCCCGTCGGCGGGCGACGCGTCCCTGGCCGGTCTGCGGATCGCCCAGGAGCGCGGCTGGTCGGCACCCCCGATCCCCCCGGTGGCCGACACCGGGACGCAGGACCACGGCCCCGGCGGGGGTTCCGGGCCGCGGGCGGAGAAGGAGCCCGGCGGGGGTTCCGGGCCGTGGGCGGAAAAGGACACAGCCGAAGCGGAGGCCGACACGCGTCGGGCCGAGGACGAGACGGTGGCCGAGGAGTCGGCCGCCGACGTGAAGGGCGGAGGTTCCGCGGATGGCTGACACACTGACACCGGTGCTGAGCCGGGGCTGGGCCGACGAGCGCTCGTGGACACGCGAGGCCTACGAGGCGCGCGACGGCTACAGCGCGCTGCGCACCGCCCTCGACATGGCGCCCGACGAGATCGTCACGCTCGTCAAGGACGCCGGGCTGCGCGGGCGCGGCGGCGCCGGATTCCCTACGGGCATGAAGTGGAGCTTCATCCCCCAGGAGAACCCGAACCCCAAGTACCTGGTGGTCAACGCCGACGAGTCCGAGCCGGGCACCTGCAAGGACATCCCGCTCATGATGGCCAACCCGCACGAGCTGATCGAGGGCGTCGTCATCGCCAGCCTCGCCATTCGCGCGGAGCAGGCGTTCGTCTACGTGCGCGGCGAGGTGTTGCACGTCGTGCGACGCCTGCGTGCCGCGTGCCGCGAGGCCTACGAGGCCGGCTACCTCGGGGCCGACGTGATGGGCTCCGGCCGGCGCGTCGACCTGGTCATCCACGCCGGTGCCGGCGCCTACATCTGCGGCGAGGAGACGGCCCTGCTCGAGGGCCTCGAGGGTCGTCGCGGCCAGCCCCGGCTCCGCCCGCCCTTCCCGGCCGTCGCCGGTCTCTACGCCAGCCCGACGGTCATCAACAACGTCGAGTCGATCGCCTCGGTGCCGAGCATCATCGCCAACGGCGCTGAGTGGTTCTCCTCGATGGGCACCGAGAAGTCCAAGGGCTACGGCATCTTCTCCCTCTCCGGCCACGTCAACCGGCCGGGCCAGTACGAAGCCCCGCTCGGCATCACGCTGCGCCAGCTCGTCGAGCTCGCCGGGGGCATGCGTCCGGGCCCCGACGGCCAGCCCAGCCGGCTGAAGTTCTGGACCCCCGGCGGGTCCTCGACGCCGCTGCTGACCGAGGAGCACCTCGACCTGCCGCTGGACTTCGAGTCGATGGGCGAGGCCGGCACCATGCTCGGCACCCGCGCCCTGCAGCTCTTCGACGAGACCACCTGCGTGGTCCGCGCGGTGCTGCGCTGGACGGAGTTCTACAAGCACGAGTCCTGCGGCAAGTGCACCCCGTGCCGCGAGGGCACCTGGTGGCTGGTCCAGACCCTGGCGGCGCTCGAGCGCGGCGAGGGCAGCGAGTCCGACCTCGACCTGCTGCTGGACCAGTGCGACAACATCCTGGGCCGCTCCTTCTGCGCGCTCGGCGACGGCGCCACCAGCCCGATCTCGAGCTCCATCAAGTTCTTCCGCGACGAGTACCTCGCCCACCTCACCCA
>NZ_LUNF01000152.1:0-31165 GCF_001626145.1 Aeromicrobium sp. REDSEA-S32_B7 | reverse complement strand
TGCGACGCGCCTGACCGACCAGCTGCTCGCCTACTGGAGCCAGAACCGCGACCTGTCCGTCGAGCTCGACCTGCAGACGGTCGGCCTGGCGTCGCCGGAGCCGTGGCTGCACGTCCGGGTACGCGACGAGCGCCGGGGCGTGAGCCTCAACATCGCCGAGCGCTCGAGCGGGTTCCTCTGGTTCTTCTCCTTCCTCGCCGCCTTCTCGGAGTTCGCGGAGCAGGAGCGCCGGGTCGTGCTGCTCGACGAGCCGGGCATGAACCTGCACGCGAATGCCCAGGGCGACCTGCTGCGCTACCTGAAGGAGCAGCTCGAGCCCCACCACCAGGTCGTGTACTCGACGCACTCGCCGTACCTCGTCGACGCGGGCCGGCTCTCCCGGTGCCGAGTGCTGGAGAACGTCGGCGACCGCGGCACCACGGTCAGCTCCGAGCTGTGGACCGCCGGTCCGGAGACGACGGTTCCGCTGCTCGCCGCCCTCGGCGCCGACCTCGCCCGCACGCTCGTCAGCAGCCCGCACCAGCTCCTCGTGTCATCGCCGTCCGACGTCACCTACCTCGCGGTCATGGGCGACCTGCTGCGGTCCGAGGGCGGCCGCGCGCTCGACCCGCGCTGGACGGTCACGCCGATGGGTGGCGCGTCGGGGCTGCCGACGACGCTCGCCCTGCTCGGCACCACCGCGACGTCGGCGACGGTGCTGATGGACGGTCCGGCCGGGTCGCGCGGCGCGGTCGAGGAGCTCGTGAACCGCGGGGCGATCTCGACCGACCACCTCGTGCCGCTCACCGACCTCACCGGCACGCTCGACGCCGACCTGGAGGACCTGTTCGACGCCGAGTGGTACCTGCGGCTCCTGGCGGAGTCCGGGGGTCCGGTGCTCTCGCACCGCAGGCTCGTCGGGAAGCGGTTCCTGCGCACCCCGCCACGTCGGCGCATCGTCCACCAGGCCGAGACGGTGCTGGGCCACCGCTTCGACCGCTTCCAGCCCGCCGCCCACCTCCTGCGCGAGCGGTCGCGGGTCCTCGAGACCGTCGACGCCGACACCAAGCAGCGCTTCCAGCAGCTCATCGACCGGCTCAACGCCCTCATCGAGCCACCCCTCCCTCGCTGAGTGTGACGTTTGGGGCCCAGATCGCGGTGATCTGGGCCCCAAACGTCACACTCAGCGGGGGTGGGGAGGGCGGTCAGCGGCGGAGGACGCGGAGGGAGCCGGTGTGGGCGACCTCGGCGAAGCCGTCCTCGAGGGCGCGCCGGTAGATCCGGTACGGCGCCTGGCCGCCGTCGGCCGGGTCGGGGAAGACGTCGTGGATCACGAGCACACCACCGGGACGCACCCAGTGGGCCCACCCGTCGTAGTCGGCCTGCGCGTGCTCGTCGGTGTGGCCACCGTCGACGAACACGAGGTCCAGCTCGCGACCCCACCACGACGCGACGTCGGGCGAGCGCGCGACGACGACGTCGACGACGTCCTCCAGCCCCGCCCGCGAGAGCGTCTCGCGCAGGAACGGCAACGTCTCCATCCGTCCGTCGGCCCCCACCAGCGACGTGTCGTGGTACTCCCACCCCGACTGCTGCTCCTCCGAGCCGCGGTGGTGGTCGATGGTCACCAGCCGGGCGCCCCGGAGCCGGGCGACGTGCCCGAGGTGGACGGCCGACTTGCCGCAGTAGCTGCCGATCTCGACGGCGACGCCCCCGGGCCGCAGGTGCTCGCCGGCCGCCTCGCGCAGGGCGTCGGCCTCCTCGTCGGGCAGGAAGCCGCGGACGTCGTCGGCGACACTGCGGAGATCACTGGGCAGGTCGAGCTCGCTCACGGGCGCTCCTCGTCGGTGGTCAGCAGCGGCAGGCCGTCGCCGCGGAACAGGCCGTTCGCGGGCGTGGTGCGAGTGAGGGCGTCGACCGCGAGCAGCACGGTGCCGGCGGTCCAGGTGGTCTGCTCGACCGGCCAGTACGTCTGGTCCGGGTAGACGTAGCCGGTCCAGTAGGTCGCGTCGTCGCGGCGCAGCACCTGGATCTCGCCGAGGATGCGGCGCGCGTCGTCGTCGCGGCCGACCGCGTCGAGCGCGAGCACCAGCTCGCAGGTCTCCCCCCCGGTGACCCACGGGCTGTCGTCGACGCAGCGGGCGCCGAAGCCGGGCACGACGAAGTCGTCCCAGCGGGCGTCCAGGCGCGCCGCCGCGACGGCGTCGGGCAGGGCGCCGCCGAGCACGGGGTAGTACCAGTCCATCGAGAAGCGGGCCTTGTCGGCGAAGCGGTGCGGCTCGTGGTCGAGCGCGTGACGCAGCCGCACGGCGGCGTCACGCCAGCCCGGCACGTCCTCGCCGACGACCTCGGCCAGCGCGACCCCGCAGCGCAGGCTCAGGTGGATGCTGGCGTTGCCGGTCACGAGCGCCTCGTCGGCGACGTCGCCCTCGGCCCCCCGCGACCAGCGCACCGGACCGGCCGGCTCCTGCAGCTCGAGCACGACGTCGAGCGCGGCCCGTACCGTCGGCCACATCGCCTCGACGAACGCGACGTCGCCGGTGAGGCGCCAGTGGTGCCAGGCCGCCGTGGCCACGTAGGCGGTGAAGTTCGCGTCGGTAGCGGGCACCGTGACCACACCGTCGACGTACTCGGTGGCGAACGACCCGTCGGGTCGCTGCGCGGTGCGGCTCCACGCGTACGCCGCCTCGGCCTCGTCGCGACGTCCGGCGACGGCCAGGCCCATCGCGGCCTGCAGGTGGTCCCACGGGTCGAGGTGGTGGCCCTCGAACCAGGGGATCGACCCGTCCGGCCGCTGCACGGCGACGATGGTGTCGGCGGTGGCCTGCACCTGCGCGGCGTCGAGCACGCCCGGCAGGGCGAGCGCGGTCCCCGCCGGCGGGAGCGGCCCCCAGCGGGTGGTCGGGAGCGTCACGTCAGGCGAGCGGCTTGGTGTAGTACAGCGCGACGCTCTTGCCGAGCAGCGGGTTGAGCGCCTTCTCGGCCACGCGGGTCGTGCGGGGCGCCTTCATCATGTCCCACACCAGCAGCCGGTGGTAGGCGCGGACGGCGGGGTGCTGGTCGCGCTCGACGCCGACGGCGCACTTGATCCACCAGTACGGCGCGTGCAGGCCGTGCGCGTGGTGGGTGTGCGTGTGCACCAGGCCCTCGGCGCGCAGCTTCGCGTCGAGCTCGCTGGCCTTGTAGATGCGGATGTGGCCGCCCTCGTTGGCGTGGTACTCATCCGACAGCATCCAGCAGACCTTCTCGGGCCAGTGCCGCGGCACGGTGACGGCGAGCGTGCCGCCCGGCGCCAGGATCCGCACGAGCTCGCTGATCGCCTGGACGTCCTCGGGGACGTGCTCGAGGATCTCCGAGGCGAGCACGACGTCGAAGCTGCCGTCGGCGTAGGGCATGTCGAGGATGGTGCCGGCCTGCACGGTCCCGCGGCCCGACTCCGGCACCTGGCCCTCAAGGCGCATCGCCTCGAACATCTCGTCGACGCCCTTCAGCTCGACCTCGTCGAGGTCGAAGGCGGTCACGTCGGCGCCGCGGCGCAGGGCCTCGTAGCTGTGGCGGCCGGCACCGGCACCCACGTCGATGAACCGGGTGCGGGCGCCCACGCGGAGGCGGTCGAAGTCGACGGTCAGCACGTCACTGCTCCTTGCCGGCGAACCTGCGGAGGGCGCGGGCCCGGCCGGCAGCGCCGAGGGCGGCGCGTCGGTCGGGGTCGTCGAGGAGGGCCGAGATGGCCGCCGCGAGCTGCTCGGCGTCGCCGGGCTCCACGAGCACGGCGCACGGGTCGCCGTCCTCGCCGTCGCCGACGACCTCGGGGATCGCGCCCGCCCGGCTGGCCACGACGGCGGTGCCGCTGGCGAGCGCCTCGACGGTCGGCAGCGAGAACCCCTCGTACAGCGAGGGGACGCACATGACCTCGGCCGAGCGCATCAGGTCGGCGATGTGCTCGGCCTCCACGCCGCTGTGCGTGGTCACGCAGTCACGCAGGCCGAGCGCGTCGATGCGTCGGTCGGTGGCCCCACCGGGCTCCACGGTCGACACCAGCTGGAGCTCGACGTCGGGGTGCTCGACCCGGACCTTCGCCAGCGCGTCGAGCAGGTGGGCCACGCCCTTCAGCGGCTTGTCGGCCGACGCGACGGCGACGATGCGCCCGGGCACGCGGTCGGCTGCCTCGGCGGGGGTGAAGAGATCGGTGTCGACGCCGAGCGGCACCACGCGGATGCGCTCGGGGTCGATGCCGAAGTCGGTGACGGTGTCGTCGGTGGCCACGGTGGACACGCCGACGACGAACGGCAGCCGTCGGGCCACCCGGGCCTGCATGCCGACGAAGGAGTACCAGCGGGCGACCGAGAGCCTGCGCCAGCCGCGGGCGGCCTCGAGCTCGACCTTGCGGTCGCGGCTGATGGGGTGGTGGATCGTGGCCACGAGCGGCAGCCGGCGACGCAGCGCGAGCAGCCCCCACCCGAGGCTCTGGTTGTCGTGCACGACGTCGAACTCGTCCACGCGCTCGCGCAGGTGCCGGTCGGCACGCAGCGTGAACGTGAGCGGCTCGCCGAACGCGCCGGTGACGCTGAGGACCCACTCGACGACGTCGGGGACGCTGCGCAGGGTCCAGGGCGCGGGCGGCTTGAACGGGTCGGGCTCGTCGTAGATGCCGAGGCTGGGCAGCCGCGTGAGCCGGACCCTGGGGTCGAGGCCCACGGGGTAGGGCTGCCCGGAGATCACCTCGACGTCGTGGCCCGCCTCGACGAGGCCGCGGCTGAGGTGCTCGACGTAGACGCCCTGGCCACCCACGTGCTGCTTGCTGCGGTACGACAACAGGGCGACGCGCACGTGACCACCTTCCGCCTCGGCCGCGTGGGAGGCGGCAGTTGAGAGACCCACGGTATCCGAGACGGGGCACGGGGCGTCATGCGCGGCCGGACCCCGGGGTGGTCGGCGGGTCGAGCGGCGTGCCGGCCAGCTCCTCGGCGGTGATCCCGCAGCGTCGACGCAGGCGCGGGTCGAGGGTCGCGAACGACCGCGCGAGGGTGTCCCGCATCTGCGCGAGCGCGAGCAGCACACCCTCGTTCGAGAGGTCGCCTCCTGCGCTCTCGAGGGCCCCGCGCGCGGCGCCCAGGTCGCGCGTGACGGCACGGTAGGCCGCCTCGCTCGTCCGGTCGGTCTCCAGGCGCGCCAGGTGGTCGTACGTGCGCTCGAGCACCTGGAGTCGCTGGCCGAGGGTGCGGGCCACCTCCCGCGCCGGCGGCGGGTGGGCGTTCGCGTCACGCAGGCTCTCGAGCGTCCCGCAGTAGTCCGTCAGCGCGATGCTCAAGGTCGCCCGTGCCGCGGGCCGCGGAGCAGGCTCGCGGTCACCGCCGCACCCGGCCAAGAGGACCACGACGGCGAGCACGGCGATGACGAGCACGACGGCACGTGCCGCCCGGCCCGGGGCCCCCGCGTCGTCGCGGCTCACGGTCGCACCACCTCGTCGGGTCGGGGCGTCGCCACCACCACCGGCTCGCGGAGGAGCCGCAGGTCGAAGTCGGCGCGGACCCCCTCACCCCTGAGACGCACGGACCGCAGAACGGGGGTCCCCCGGCGCGTCACGACGAACGTCGTGCGGGCGCCGGAGTCGTCGTCGAGGACCACCTCGTACCGGTCCTCGTCCGCGCGGACCCGGGCGACGTCGGCGGGGCGCAGTGCGGCGGCGCGGCCGAGGACCCGGCCCGGGTCGAGCTGGTCGCGGAGCCGGTCCCCGGCCGACCGCTCCATCAGCACCCAGCCACGGGCGCCGGCGCGAGCGGACGCCGGCGTGTACCCGCTGCGCAACCAGAACGTGCGGTCGGCGTGCACCCACGTGGTGTTGTAGCGGCTGCGCACCTCGAGCCGGGTCCGCGGTGCCCGGACGGTCGCCTCCCAGGCGCCGCTGCGCAGGTCGCCCGACGCCTGCACCGTCCCGCGCTCCCCCGCGGTGCTGCTGCTCCCGGTCATCCTCGTCGCACCGGCCACGTGCGCGGCTCGCGACGCCGCGCGGAGCCGCTCGAGCGCGGCACCCACGTGGGGGTCGGTCATGGCGCTCGCCGACGGTGTCGCTTCCCGTGACGCGGTGGACGCGTCGGCCTTCGGTACAGGGTGGCGCTCCCGCGCCGCGTCGTCGTCGCGACCTGAGCAGCCCGTCAGGCACAGGCCGGCGAGGAGGACCAGGGCCGCGGCGGCCAGCACCGACCGCGCGCGGGAGGCGCGACGGGTCATGCGGTCCTCCGCACCCGGCTCTGGACGGCGATGACGAGGTCGTCCCACCGGTCGACCGCGAACGCCTGCACGCGCAGCAGCGTGCGCTCGCTGACGAAGAGTGTGTCGAAGGCGAGCATCGACAGGGAGAACCAGGGCAGGCCCATGAGCAGGGCGATGCCGAGGTGCATGCCCGCGATGCCGACGAGCGCCACGCGCCGCGCCGGGGCCCACGGCAGCGTCAGCGGGAACAGGACCTGCAGCAGCACGACCGACCAGGTCGCGAGGGCGAGGAGCACCGGCTGGGCGACGAGCAGGTCGTTGAGGAACCCGAACGGCCGGAACTCCGGCAGCGACAACGGGTAGTAGAGCGCCGTGCCGAACTGCCACGGCCCGCCGCGCGCCTTGTACAGGCCGGCGGTCACGTAGACCATCACGATCTGCGCCATGAGCAGCCCGAGCGCCACGTTGCTGACGAACGTGCCGACCGCCCGCGCCGCGTCGCGGTCGAGCACCCGCGCGAGACCGAGACGCGTCCACACCAGGTACTGCAGGGTCGAGTCCATCCCACCCCACCGCAGGCGCGCGTCCCACGACCAGACGACCGAGCAGCGCGTCCACAACAGGTAGAACAGGCCGATCCGCGCGATGTTGTCGCCCTGGTCGCCGAGGAACGGGGCGGACTCGACGAGCTGGATCGAGCCGAGCAGGAGCAGCAGCCCCGCCGTGCGGGTGAGGCGGCCGAGCGTGAAGCAGACCGCGGCCGCCAAGACCGCGAGGTAGAACAGGTCGAACCATCCGCCCGACAGGTGCTGCAGGCCCACGAGCCAGCCGTCGAACCCGTAGCCCTCCCGCAGGGGCGTCATCCAGGACGACCCGGGACCCCAGAGGAGCCGTCGGTCGCGCAGGTTCGACAGCAGCACCCCGACGTACATCATGCCGAGCAGGATCCGGCACGCCGCGAGGCTGTGCAGGCCGTACGGCTGGGTGCACAGCCGGTCGACGACCTCCGCCACCCTCGACGTCTCGCGGCGCTGGTCGATGCGTCGCTGGCCGACCGCCCTCATGGCCGCACCCCGACCCGCGCCAGGTGGTCCTGCAGCACGCCACGGTCGGGCTGCGGCACGGGCACGACGTTGCGCCACCCGTAGCGCACCGGACGGAAGGTGACGGTCCGTCGGAGCAGGGCCTTGCGCAGCGTGCGGGCGGTGTCGTGCTGCGAGACGACGTCGCGCTGGTCGTCTGAGAGGGCGCCGTAGGCGCCGTTGAGCGAGCCCGCGAGGGTCTGGGTGAGCAGGGCGGAGCGACTGGGCGCGAGCGAGTAGCGGATCTGGTCGCGCTCGGGTGCCGTGAGGGAGACCCACGGCGAGGTCCAGCCGTCACCGTCGCGACCGCGCACCTCGAGGTCGATGGTCCCGCGCTTCGGGATCGGCGCGAAGACCGACCAGCTCTGCTCGAAGAAGGGCTCGATGTAGGCGTCGAGCCATCGCCCGGAGACCTGCTCGGTGACGAGGTTGTCCGGGAGGATCCACAAGGCCACGACCATCGTGTGCGCCACGGCTGCGACGGCCACGGCCACCAGGACTCGGCGGACGCCGCGCGGTAGCGGTCGGGCGGGCTGCTGCGGGTCGCTCGTCATCTGCACTCCTCGGTCGGAGGCAGGTCGGGGTCGGTGGCGTCCTCACGGACGGCGGCACCGACCCCGACCCGCCTCGATGGGCGGCGGGAGCTCGGCCCGGCGGCTAGGCCCGGGCTCCTCGTCCGCGGCGACCCGCCACGAGGGTGGCTCCACCGAGGGCGGTCAGCGCCAGGCCCCACAGCAGCAGCGGCACGGAGACCGGGCCACCGGTGTTCGGGAGGTAGCCCCCGCGCGGGCCGCCCACGGCGCCGCTGCTGATGCCGGACGCCGAGGCGCTGAACCCGATCCCGTTGGCACCACCGGCGATCTGGTCCTTGCCGGCCGACTGCCCGGCGCCCGACGTGTCGGCGCCGGAGGTGCCGCCCGTGTCGTCGTCGCCCGACGTGCTGGCACCCGAGCTGTCAGCTCCCGAGTTGTCCCGGCCGGAGTTGTCGGTGCCCGAGTTGTCCCGGCCGGAGTTGTCGGTGCCCGAGTTGTCCCGGCCGGAGTTGTCCGTGCCCGAGTTGTCCCGGCCGGAGTTGTCCGTGCCGGAGTTGTCGGTGCCGGAGTTGTCGGTGCCGGAGTTGTCCGTGCCGGAGTTGTCCGTGCCCGAGTTGTCCGTGCCCGAGTGTCCGTGCCCGAGTTGTCCGTGCCCGAGTTGTCCGTGCCCGAGTTGTCCGTGCCGCCCGTGCAGTTGATGCCGCCCGACGCGGCCTTGGCGTCGACGTCGACCCGCTCGAACCCGAGCTCCGCGGAGCCCAGGCCGTTCGGTGCGACGCCCGGGATCGGCGCGATCGTGAGGTCGGCCGTGAGACCGTTCATGGAGCCCGCGGCGTGCGTGCCGTCGGACGCCTCCACCACGTTCGTGATGCCGCCGTAGTTGAGCTCGCCGTCGACGAGCCGGCTGAGCGACTCGCCCACCGGCGAGCCGTTGAAGACCTGGCTGAGCTCGATCGACAGACCGGGCTCGAGCTTCAGCGCGGCGTCGCCGATCTTGATCTGCATGTCCGGCAGCTCCGGGACCTCCAGCGTGGCGCCCGCCGGCTTGCCGTTCGCCTTCGCGACGATCCGCGCGATGTCGTCGGGTCCACCCGCGTCACCGCCCCACGACACGGCCACCAGCCCGTCGAACAGCTGCACGTCGGCGAAGTTCCACGTCGCCTCGCTCTGGAGCGCCAACCCGTCGGGGCAGACGGCGCTGTCGGGCACGAGGCTGACCTCGCTCGTGTTCTGCCCGAGGTCCGCCTCGCCGACCGGGAAGATCGAGCCCGGCAGCGGGAACCCCAGGGTCGGGTCGATGAGGGTCAGCTTGCCCGTGTTCGTCTCGGCGTAGGAGAGGCGTCCGCCCTGGGCGACGGTCTGCGCGTTCCAGCGCGCCTCCGCGGCACCGGTCAGCGCCTCGAGCGACCCGAGGGTCGGGATGGTGAGGTTGCCGAAGTCCTGGTCGTCGCGCTGGCCGTCGACGACGGTGGTCGCCGCCGACTCGGCCTTCACGATCTGCAGGTTCAGCCCGACGGCACCGGCGCCGATGGGCGAGGCCCGGGCGTAGGAGCGCGACTCCGGGTCGTTCGCGATCGACGACGGGACGGCGTAGGAGCCGACGCCGGTGCCCTGGTACGGGCTCAGGCCCGCGCTGTCGGCCACCGCGACGCCCTCCGCGACGTTGGCGCGCAGGTTGATGCGGTTGTCGAGCAGCGACGCGCCCGCGAACACGCCGTAGTTGCGGACCGCCCCGCTGAAGCCGCCGGGCTCGTCGCCGGCCATCGCGGACTGCGCCGCCATCGTCAGGCCCAGGCCCATGAGGGCGGTGCCGGCGATGGTCGTCCGCCTGCGCCGCTGTCGTCGTTGTCGTCTCAGGTCCTGCGTCATCGGTGTCGTCCTTTCAAGACGTCGTGCTCGTGGGCTGGAGGGCGGCGTCTGTCGCACTCCGAGGGCGTCCGGGATCGGCTCCCGTCGGGCGGGTCGGGGTCCGGCGACCTCGCTCGTCCGCGACCGCGGTGCATGTCGGTCACAGCGCACCGGCCGCGGCGTTGCGACGCACGCGCAGCGGGTTCAGCGGATGGGTGATGAACGTCGTGTCGCGGGCCAGCCGGTAGTCGGGGCCCTCGAAGAACGTGCTCGCCTCCGCGTCACCGGTGCCGCGGTAGAGCAGGTACGCGGTGGTGATGCCGGCGAACTCGTCATCGGCCAGGTTCGTGCGTACCGGGCTGAAGTGGTCGGCGGTCCGTGCGGTCGCGAACCAGCCCGGCACCGACCGCACGAGTCCGCTCTGGGTGAGCAGCGGCCACGAGCCGGCCGGGACGGTCGTGTCCCGGGCGCCGGCGAGGACGAGGACCGGCGTCCGCACGGTCGAGCCGAGGGCGCCGGGACCCGGCTCGACCGCCAGGGTCCCGCTGACCCGCAGCCGCGGGTCGAGCCGCGTCAGCAGGTCGGCCGGCACGCTCGCGGCCTGCAGCGCGGCGGCACCACCCGCGGAGTGACCCGCGAGCACGACCCGGCCGAGGTCGACCCGGTCGTGCAACGGCGACGTCGGATCGGCGTCGAGCCGCCGGGCGGTCGCCAGCCCCAGCAGGTGCATCTCCGGGCCGGAGTTCACGAAGTCCGACGAGACGGTCACGACGAACCCGTGGCTGGCCCAGTGCCGCGCGAGCGTGTCGTAGTTGCCGACGTCGGAGAAGATCCCGCCGACGAAGTCGACGACAGGCAGCCGACCGTCACCGGGGACGCCCTGCGGGTAGTAGACGACCGAGCTGATCGGCTGGTCGAAGCCGTAGGGGAACGCGTCGCTGCAGCGAGGGTCCGCGTCGCCGATCGCGAGCTGCAGGATCCAGCGCTGGACGAGACGGCAGTCGCCGAGCGCGGCGGTGGACGCCACCTCGTACGGGCCCGGACCGTCGGCGTAGACGCTCGTGGCGTCTCCCCGCTCCGACGCGACGGCACCCGCGACGTCGGCCGACGCAGGTGGCGTCGCGACCCCGACCGCGAGCGCGGCGACGACGGCAACAGAGACCGCCATGCGCACCATGCGTGCTGTCATTCCCACGGTGACCTCGTTCCGTCCTGCTCCGCCTGTGGGCACCCGTCGCCGGTCCACGACGCGGGTGCCGGTGACGCGGTGCTGCTCTCCCGGGAGACCCTGGTGCGCCCGCGCCGCGCCGGTCCACAGCGAGGCGCGAAGTTGCGTAGGCCGTCCATCCATTTGCGTAGTCGCGCGCTTGGTCCTGCGTCTGCCGGGGGAGCATGCTTGCCGACGAGTCACAGGAGACAGGGGGACTGCGACGTGGACGTGGCAGGGCGACAACAGCAGAGCATGACGACGGCGCTGGAGGAGGGCCGCAGCATCGAGATCCGCGGTCGGCGACTCAGCGGACGGACCACGCTCCTCGACCGTCTGGGCGAGCTCTCGACGTCGCGCCGCGTCCCCCACCGACGGGTCGAGGGCAGCGAGCCGCTGCGCGACCACCCGTTCGGCGCGCTGCTCATCAGCGGTCTGCTCGAGTCCGCCACGCTGGCGGGGCCCAACCCGTTGCGCGCGGCGGTCGAGGCCGTCCGACGCCGGCTGCCGAGCAGCGGGCCTGCGGCGTTGCTGGTCGACGACGCCGACCACCTCGACGCCCAGTCCGTCGCCGTCCTGCGCCACCTGGAGCGACGTGGTCTCGTGGTGGCGGCGGCGTACCGCACCGACCTCGCGGGCAGGGCGGCCCCCCGGGTCGTCAGCGGGGCCCCGGTGGTGGTCGACGCCCCGAGCCTCGCACCCTCCTCCCTGCTGTCGACGCTGCGCGAGAGGCTCGGCGGGGCGGTCAGCGCGAGGCTGCTGAGCGAGGTGTTCGCCCTGTCCGGTGGCGTCGTCGGCGTCGCCGAGCACCTCGTGGACGACGGTGTGTTCGACGGCTCGATCACGCAGGTGGACGGCGCGTGGGACCTGCGTGGCCCCCTCGTCTCGCGCTCGCTCGACGGTCTGTGGCAGGCCTTTCTGCGCGAGCTGCCGCCCGCTGACTGCCACTGGCTCACCACGCTCGCCACCGCCGGGCGCTCGACGCTCGGCACGCTGCCCCCCGCGGCGCTGGACGCCGTCGAACGCCTCGAGAGCCTCGGGCACGTGCGGACGGTCCGACGCGGCGACGGCCGTGCCGTCCTCGTGTCGGCCCTGCTCGCCGAGCACGTCCGCCGGACGTCCGACGCCGTCGCCCGCTCCGCGTCGCCGCCGATGTGGGTGCCACCGGTCGAGGTCGACGGACCGGCGCCGGGCTGCGTGGTCGGTCCCGTTCCGCGCGAGCTCGGGTGGCGTGCCCAGCTCGTCCGCCAGGCAGCAGCGCCCGACCCGCACGACCTCTCGACCCAGCTCGTCTCCGGCGGCACGGCGGAGGCGCCGACCCTCGCCCGGGTCCTCGGCCTCGCGGAGCGGTCGACACGACTCACGTCCGACCTGTCCCTGCTCACGTCGGCGCGCGAGCACCTGGCGCGGCTCGACGACGGGTCCGACGACGTGCGGCTGGCCCTGGCCGCAGCCACCACCGTCCTGGAGGTCGTGGCCGGTGTCGCCCACCGCCACGAGCCCCCGGCCGACGACCCGGGCGCCCATGCCCTGGCCCGGGCGAAGGCCTGCGAGGCGCGTCTCTACGACGCCCTCGCCACCGGGCGGTTCACGGCGACCGACGACGACCTCGCCCTCGCGTCGACGCTGGCCGACGAGTCCGGCGACGTCGTGCGCCTCGTCCCGCGCCTGCGCGGCCTGCAGAGCCTGGTGACCGCGTTCCGCGGCGACCTGCGGACGACCCGCGCCCTGGTGACGCAGACCGTGGACGACGCGGTCGCCAGCGGCAGGCTCGACCAGGTGGCCTACGTCGGGTCGAGCGTGGGCGTGCTCATGCTCGTCGGCGGACAGCTCGGTCTCGCCCGGCGGTACGTCGAGACGGCGCTGGCGCTCCCCTGGGAGGGCGCGGCCCAGGACAGCGTCTCCACGCCGCAGCTGGCCGCCGTCCTCTCCCTGTGGGACGACGACCCCGCGCTCGCCTCGGCGCTCCACACCTGGGCGCCCGACGGTCCTGAGCTGGGCCCTGATCCGTACGACACTGCCGCCTGGCGGCACACGGCCGTCCTCCGGTCGTCAGGGCGGCCCGAGGCGGCCTCGGAGACACTCCTCGACCACGCCGAGGACGCCCGCCGTCGAGGGTGGCTGAGCACCGCGGCCATCCTGGCGATCCACGCCAGGGACATCTGCTCGACGCCGCGCTCACGAGAGCTTGCCGAGACGTGCTCCGGCACGGTGGACAGCCCGCTCACGGCGCTCTACTTCCGCGCCATCGCCGCCCGGGATGCGTGCGACGTCGAGGCGATGACGAGCCTGCGGCACGACATGCTCGAGCACGGCGCCGTCGTCGGCGCCTATCGCCTGACGCTCGCCGCCTCTCGGCTGGCACCGCCCGGCGCTTCAGCCCGCGCGCTCGCGGCGGAGCTCGGCGAGCTCCGTCGCCTCCATCCCGAGGCGGTGTTCGTGGCGGAGCGGACGACGACCGGGCCGTCGCTGACGGCGCGCGAGCGCGAGGTCGTGATGGCGGTGCTGCAGGGACGGTCGAACGCCGAGGTCGCCCGCGAGCAGTTCGTGAGCGTGCGCACCGTCGAGTCGCACCTGCACCGCGCCATGAAGAAGCTGGGCGTGACCCGGCGCTCGGAGCTGCGCGGCCTGGTCGACCTCCTCTGAGGGCGGCGCGGAGCGGTCAGCGTCGCTCGTCGCCGTCCGGCCGCTCCGCCTCGACGTCGGCACCGTCCGCGGACGGCTCGTCGCTCGGGCGCGTCGTCAGCGTGACGCGGTCGATGCGGCGGCCGTCGACCGCGGTCACCGTCAGGCGGTACGGACCGATGTCGACCGTCTCGCCCACCTGCGGGATGTGCCCGAGCCGCTCGAGCACCAGACCCGCGACCGTCGAGTAGTGGCCGGACTCGTGGAGCAGCTCCAGCCCGGTCAGCTCCTCGACCTCGATGATGTCCTCGAGGGTGACGATCCCGTCGGTGCCGCCGTACTCGTCGACCACGAGCGCGATGTGCACGCCCTCGCTGCGCATCTGCGCCATGGCGGGCAGGATCCGGTTCGTGCTCGGCAGCACCGGGATCTCGCGCACGATGTCGGCGACGACCTTCGCGTCGGAGTCGGTCGGCACGGCCAGCAGGTCGCGCACGTGCACGAAGCCGAGGACGTCGTCGCTGGAGCGCCGCCGGGTGACCGGGTAGCGCGAGTGCGGCATGGCGAGGGCGGCACCCGCGGCCTCGGCCAGGCTCATGCCGCCGTCGAGGAAGTCGACGGCGCCCCGCGGTCGCATCACCTCGCGCAGCGTCCGGTCGGTCGCCGTGAACACGTCCTGCAGGATCTGGCGCTCGTCGTCCTCGAGGCTCTCGTGCGCACCCACCAGGTCGCGCAGCTCGTCCTCGGTCATCTCCTCGCTCGTCGCGTGCGGGTTGCCGCCGAGCAGCCGCACGACGACGTTCGTCGACAACGACAGCAGCCAGATGACCGGGCGCATGAGCGTCGCGAAGCGCGACAGCGGCGGCGCCACGAGCAGGGCGATGGTGCCCGACTTCTGCAGCGCGAACCGCTTGGGCACGAGCTCGCCGAAGACGAGCGACAGGTAGGCGATGAGCAGCGTCATGCCGACGAGGGCGAGGCTCGAGGCCGCGCCCGGGCTCAGCCCCAGCGCCTCCAGCGACGGTGCGACGTCGGGGGCGAGGGTCGAGGCGCCGTAGGCGGCGGACAGGAAGCCCGCGACGGTCACCCCGATCTGGACGGCCGCGAGGAAGGTGTTGGGATCACGGGCGAGCTCCGCGACCTTGCGACCGCGCGAGCCGCTGCGCTCCATCTGGCCGAGCTGGCTCTCGCGCAGCGAGACCAAGGCCAGCTCGGTGGCCGCGAACACGCCGCCCACGAGGACGAAGACCATGACGAGCGCCAGGTTGAGCAGGGTGCCGGTGTCCATCACGACCTCCCGTCGACGGACGGGGGGAGGTCGCGGCTGGTACTCGGAGGATGGTCCACGTCGGCCAGTCTAGGGACGAGCGGCGACGGGGCCAGCCCCCGAGCCGGTCAGGCGCGGTTGTGGGCCACGGCCGCGCTCACCAGGGCGGTGAACGCGTCGGCGTCGAGCGTGTCGTCCTCGCGCAGGTCGACCGCCCGGCGGGTGCCCGCGTCGAGGCTGGCGTTGAACACGTGGGCCGGGTCGTCGAGCGACGCCCCGCGCGCGAACGTCACCTTCACCTTGTCCTTGTAGGTCTCCACGGTGCAGAGCAGCCCGTCGCACGAGAATGTCGGCACCCCGTCGGGGTTCGACGGCTTGCGCCACTTGACCTCCTCGACCGCGTCGGGCGCCGCCGCCCGCACGAGGTCGCGCACCTGCTGCACCCGATCGGCACGCCAGTCGCTCATGGCGCGATCGTAGGCGGTCGCGGGGCCGCGGGGGCCTTCTCGTCGCCGTCGGCCACGGCCACCCGGTCCCGGCCCTCGCTCTTGGCGACGTAGAGCGCGCGGTCGGCGCGACCGATCGCCACGTCGGGGTCGTCGCCGCGGCGCGCGACGGTGAGCCCGTAGCTCACCGTCGGCAGGACGGTGCCGTCGGGCAGCGACCCGTGCTGCAGCATCGAGCTGACCTGCTCGACCGCCTGGCGGGCGTCGTCGAGGTCGGCCCGGTCGAGGTAGAGCACGAACTCCTCGCCCCCGACGCGACCGGCGAGGTCCTCCGGCCCGAGCGCCGAGCGACAGGCGGCGGCGAACATCTGCAGCGCGAAGTCGCCGGCCGCGTGCCCGTGCACGTCGTTGACCCGCTTGAAGTGGTCGAGGTCGGCCATCACGACGACGCCGTGCACCGCGCGTCGCCGGTGCGCGTTCCACCGCTGGGCCAGCTGCTGCATCAGCTCGTCGCGGTTGAGCAGGCCGGTCAGACCGTCGCGGGTCGCGCGGGCGCGCAGGTCGATCGTGTCGTCGGCGTAGCTGAGTGCCGTCATGCTGAACGACACGGTCGCCAGCATGACGGTGGTGACGAGGGTGGTGACCTGGCTGCCGAGGAACACGTCGAACAGGCGGCCGTCCTGGCCGACGGCGAGGAAGGCGACGAAGCGCGCCAGGTAGAAGGCCGCGACGCCGGTGCACATGAGCGTGAGCGAGCGCAGGATCGGTCGGTACACGCGGGCGCGTGGCCCCGGGGCGGGCAGCCGTCTCCAGGCGCGGTGCAGCTCCGTCGCCGCGAGCGCCAGGTAGACGGTCATCAGCCCGAGGAAGAACGGGCCGCCGGACCAGTCGTTGCGGCCCGGGTGGTCGAGGGCCGACGCGACCAGCAGCACGACCAGCGACGCTGCGACCGCCAGCCAGCTGACGCGCAGCCCGCTGACCGCCCGTGCACCGGCCCAGACGGAGGCGGCCCCGGCCACGATGCAGACGTTGCCGAGCGGGTTGCCCCACCACTGCTGCGACGTGCCGTCGAGGAGGTAGGCAGCCGAACCCGCGAGGAACGCGCCGAGGGCCACGCACCACCAGCCCGCGTAGGCGGACCGGGTCGAGCGGTAGGCCACGAAGTAGAACAGCGCGAGCAGCGTGACCGCCACGACGGCGAAGGAGACGCGCAACGAGACGACGTCGAGCATGCTGGCCCCTGGACGGTACGACGAAACTGCGTCGATCCTTTCACGGAAGCGGGTCCGAGGGACGGGTATCGCGTCCCCCCGGCCCGTCGCACGCCGTGACCTTCGCCGCACCGGCGCTGCGGGGGCCAGATCGGGGGGAGGGCGTTCTGGGCTGCAAAGCAAGGCGAGAACGGTGTTCCTGGAGGTTCCTCCAGAGACACCGGAACGGCCATTCGGCCCCCGTCCGGCCCGGCGAGCACCTATGCTCGCCGAGGCCTCAGACAAGGGAGGCCCGCGCACGGGTGCGCTGAGTCCACCCTCTCCCGTGCGATCCGCTGAACACATCCAGGGTGGAGCGGGACCGCCGAGCAGTCCGCGCCTCCCCCGAGGCGCTCGGGGCTTACCACCACGTGTGGCGTGCACCTTCCAGCACGAGCCCGACAGGTCACGTTCCGCAAGCGTCGTGAAGGAACCACATGCGTCACGTCACGCGCGCCCTCGGCGTCGCCATGCTCCTGCTGTCCCTCTCCTTCGGCACCACGCTCGCTGCCGGCAGCGCCTCCGCGCTCACGCCGCAGGAGAACAAGAAGGTCATGAAGATCGCGAAGTCCCTGCGGGGCACGCCCTACAAGTGGGGCGGCACGTCGCGCTCGGGCTTCGACTGCACGGGCTACACCCGCTACGTCTTCCGCAAGGCCCACGTCACCACGCTCGGCCGCACCGCGGGCCAGCAGGCGAAGCAGGGCATCAAGATCTCGAAGTACCGCAAGCGTGTCGGCGACCTGATCGTCTTCTACGGCGGCAACGGCGCCTACCACGTCGGCATCTACGCGGGCGACAACACGATCTGGCACTCGCCGCGCACCGGCCAGTCGGTCAAGCGCGAGCGCATCTGGACGAGCTCGTACAAGGTCCGCCGCATGGGCTGACCCGCCCCGCAGCACCCCCACCGGGCCGGCGAGCGTCCTCGACGCCGCCGGCCCGTGGCGTCCCCGCTCCCCCGGGCCCGTTTGCGTGGGGCCCCACGCAAACGGGCCCGCGCTGGCGATCTACTCGAAGTGCCGGCGGGGGTTGTCGACGAGGATCGTCTCGACGTCGGCCTCCGTCAGACCGCCCTCGAGCAGCGCTGGGATGACGTCCTCACTGATGTGCCGGAAGTGCCAGTTCGGGGCGGCGTGGGCCTTGGCGTCGGCGCTGAAGTAGTCGATGAAGCAGTTGGCGTCGTGGGCGAGGGTCACGTGCTCGACGTAGCCTCGCCGGACGAGCTCGATGATCGTGCCGACGCGCTCCTGCATCGGGTTGAACAGGTCCAGGCCGAACCGGTCCATGCCGAGCATCGACCCGGCGTCGGCCAGCCGACACAGGTAGTCGACGTCGTTGGTGTCGCCCGAGTGGCCGATGATCACCTTCGACAGGTCGACGCCCTCCTCCTCGAGCACCCGCTGGGCGACGAGCCCCGACTCGTTGGCCGGGTTGGTGTGCACCGTGATCGGGGCGCCCGTCTGCACGTGGGCCTGACCGACGGCGCGCATGACGCGCTCGACGCCCGGCGTGAGGCCGGCGAGCTCGATGGCGCACTTGAGGATGCCCGCGCGCACGCCGGTGCCGGCGATGCCCTCCTGGACGTCCTTCACGAACATCTCGGTGAGCGGCTCGGGCATGTCGACCAGGAGGCCCGGTCCACGGTGCTCGAACTGGTGGGGCACGTCGTTGTAGGTGTAGAGCCCGGTGGCCACGACGATCTGCAGGTCGACCTGGGCGGCGATGCGCTGGATGCGGGGGATGTAGCGACCGAGCCCGAGCACGGTCGGGTCCATGATCGAGTCGATGCCGAGGCCCTTGAGCTCGGTGAGCTTCTCCACCGCGTCGCGGATCCGCTCCTCCTCGTCCCAGTCGTCCTGGTAGTTCTGGTTGTACTCGGTGTTCAGCACGAACACGTGCTCGTGGACGAGCGTCCGGCCCAGCTCGCTGGAGTCGATCGGGCCGGTCACGGTCTGGACGGTGGTCATCGGGATCCCTTCGGAGTTGAACTCAGGTTCAGGTCCAAGCTGGAGTACAGCGTGTCCCAGGTCACAGGTCACCGTCAAGGAGCGATCCCGACGTCGCGTACTTGAATCCGGATTCAGGTTCATCTAGGCTGCGAGCACCCGACCCGAGGAGCACCCGGTCATGACCACGACCCCCGCCGTCCCCCGTCCCACGTCGATCCAGGAGCTGCAGGACCTCGTCGGCTCCGACCTGGGCCCCACCGCGTGGCACGACATCACGCAGGAGCGCATCGACGCGTTCGCGGAGCTGACCGGCGACCACCAGTGGATCCACGTCGACCCGGCGCGCGCCGCCGACAGCGCGTTCGGCGGCACCATCGCCCACGGGCTGTACAGCCTCTCGCTCGGACCGCGGTTCATGGAGGACCTGATGGCCTTCGACGGGTTCGCCCACAGCCTCAACTACGGGTACGAGAAGGTCCGCTTCCCCGCACCCCTGCCCGTGGGCTCTCGCATCCGGATGCACGCCACGGTCGTCTCGGTCGACGACGTCGGTGGCGGGTCGGCCCACATCGTCACGCGCCAGACGTTCGAGCGCGAGGGGTCGGACAAGCCGATCTGCGTCGCGCACTCGGTCGGTCGCTTCACCGAGTACCCCGAGGGCAGCGGCCGATGACCGTCGCACGGCAGGTCCGCCTGCGCGCCCGTCCCGTCGGGCTGCCCGACGCCGGCACCTGGGACGTGGTCGACACCGAGCTCCCCGCGCTCGGCGACGGCGAGGTCCTGGTCCGCGTGACGCACCTGTCCCTCGACCCCGCCATGCGCGGCTGGCTGAACGACGTCCGCTCCTACGTGCCGCCCGTCGGCGTCGGCGAGGTCATGCGCGCGTTCGGCGTCGGCACGGTCCTTGCGTCCCGCTCGCCCGAGCACGCGGTCGGCGACGCCGTCAGCGGCATCACCGGGGTGGCCGATCATGCCGTGCTGCGTGGCAGCGACCTCTCCCCCGTCGACCTCGACGTCGCCTCGGCGCCGACGTGGCTCGGCGCGCTCAGCATGCCCGGCCTCACGGCCTGGTTCGGCCTGTTCGACGTCGCCCGCGCGCAGCCCGGGGAGACCGTGCTCGTCTCCGGGGCAGCCGGAGCCGTCGGCAGCGTGGTCGGCCAGCTCGCCAAGGCGCACGGCTGCCGCGTCATCGGCGTCGCCGGCGGCCCGGAGAAGACGCGCTGGCTCACCGAGGAGCTGGGGTTCGACGCCGCGATCGACTACCGCGAGGGTGCCGTGCACCGCGCCGTGCGCGCGATCGCTCCGGAGGGCGTCGACGTGTACTTCGACAACGTCGGCGGCGAGGTGCTCGACAGCGCCCTGCGCACGTTGCGCCGCGGCGCACGCATCGCGCTCTGCGGCGCGATCTCCACGTACAACGCCACGGAGCCGGCGCCCGGCCCGGCGCACTACATGTCGCTGCTCGTCAACCGGGCCTCGATGACCGGCTTCGTGGTCTTCGACTACGAGGACCGCTACCCGGAGGCGATCGCCGACCTCTCGGCACGGCTGCGCGACGGCTCGCTCGTCGCGCGCGAGACCGTGGTGCGCGGCGGCGTGGACGCCTTCGGGGACACGTTGCTGATGCTGTTCGACGGCGGGAACACCGGCAAGCTGGTGCTCGAGCTCTGACTCAGCGGGGAGTCGTGAGTCCGAGGGCGTTGGCCCACAGCCGGGTCGACGTCTCGACGAGGTCGTCGACGGGCCAGTCCTCGCCCAGCGCGAAGCTCGAGTAGGCCAGCCGGCTCACCATGCCCGAGAGGGCGCGCGAGGTCATCATCGGGTCGAGGGTGGCGTCGACGCGGCCGTCCTGCTGGAGCTTCTCGATGCTCTTCGCGTTGCGCCGCGCGAACGCCTCGCCGCGTTCGAGTCGGCGCCGACGGAAGTCCTCGTCGATCGTCGCCACCTGCTCCTGCAGCCGCATCAGCCGACCGTTGCGCTGGTAGGTCTCGAAGTAGGCGCGGTTGCTGGCCTCGATGACGGCGACCGGGTCGTCGGCGTCGTCGACGCGGGGCATCCCCGGGTGCAGCATGTCGTCCTGGGCCGCCTCGAGCACCGCCGTGAACACCTCCTCCTTGGAGGTGAAGTAGGTGTAGAAGGTGCCGATGGAGCACTTCGCCTCGGCGGTGATGTCGGTCAGCCGCGAGGCCAGGAACCCGTCGCGCTCGAAGACGGTGCGCGCCGCGGCCACCAGGGCGGCGCGCGTGCGCACGCCACGCGCCGTGGTGGGTGGCTCCTTCATGCCCGAGGTGTCCGCGAGCGCCGGCACCTCGTCGAGGCGCTCCGTCGCGGATCTGTCGGTCATGGTGCTGTTCTAACGAACGAGGGTCCGAGGTGCAAGGCGGCCCGGCCGGGCCGGGCCGCCTCCACGCTCATGCGGGGTCCGCGACGTCGACCGCCTCGAGCACACGCACCACCGGCGGCGCAGCGAGCAGGTCGGCGAGCTGGGCCGAGGTCCGCTGGAAGTGCTCGGCGGCGGGTCGTCGAGCCCGCCGAGGGCCGCCTCACCGGGGCCGACACCGGCAAGGGCCGGCTGCCCGAGCCGGCCGAGATCTTCTCGTTCTGCCGCGAGGTCCTCGAGCCAGGCGATCTCGGTGAACGCCACGCCGAGGTTGCGCATGAGCGCGCTGTGCAGCGGCAGGGTCACGCCCGACGACGGCTCCACCGTCACCTCGTTGGCGATGGTGTCGGTGACGAGGTTCGGGATCTCCATGTCCTGGAACCACTGCACGAGCTCGGGGCTGTAGGTGAGGCCGGGCTCGAGGAAGCCGTCGTAGAACTCCTCGGCGGACTGGCGGTAGAAGGAGCCGATGAAGCCGGTCCGGATGACCAGCACGTCGTGCTTCTCGATCGTGCAGCCCTGCGCCCGGGCGACGTCGAGCAGGTCCTCGTGCGTGAACGTCTCCCCCTTGTCGAGCGCCGCCTTGCCGCGGTGCCGGGCGACGTCGAGCAGCACGCCACGCCCGACGACGCCGCGCTCGGCGATCGGCAGCACCGACGCCTTCTGCATCGCGCCGTCCGTCGTGGCCGCGTCGTAGCCGTTCCAGATCTGCCCGTCGTACCAGACGTGGCCGAGGGAGTCGTACTGCGTCGAGGCCTGCAGGTACATCGTCGCGACGTCGTCGGAGTAGTGCGCGCCGCCGGGCGTCTCGACGCCCTCACCACGCTGGAAGAAGCCCTCGTCCATGACGTTGCTGCGCTGGATGCCCTCGCGACCGGGCCACACGGGATCGCCGGACGGGTCACCCATGCGGACCTGGAGCGTGAAGACCTCGCCGGAGCGGACCTCCGCGACGCCGCGGAGCACCTCGGCACTGGTCAGGTAGTTGAGCGAGCCCACCTCGTCGTCCGGGCCCCACTTGCCCCAGTTCCTCGGCGAGTCCTTCAGGAAGTCGCCCACGTACGGCGTCTCGGTCATGTCTGCTCCTTCGGTACGAACGGGTGGGTGCGGGGGTGTGGTCAGTGGTCGAGGCCGGCGGTCTCGACGACCGCCCAGGCGCGCTCGACGAGCTGCTCGACGGCCTGGGGGGTGGGGGGTCCGCCGTCGGCGGCGTTGCGCGGGTCGTCGAGCGCACGGCGCAGGACGCCCTCGGCGATGACGGCGATCTTCCAGAGCCCGAGGGCGTGCCAGTAGTCGAGGTCGGCGCGGTCACGGCCCGACGCCTCGAGGTAGGTGGTGGCCAGCTGCTCGCGCGTGGCGAAGCCGGGCAGTGCCGACGCCGCGAACATCAGCGTGGGGCCGTCCCCGGCCTCCGGCCAGTAGGCCAGCAGGCTGCCGATGTCGGCGAGCGGGTCGCCCAACGTGCTCAGCTCCCAGTCGAGCACCGCCGCGACGTCACCGAGGTCCGGGTCGAGGATGACGTTGCGCATGTGGAAGTCGCCGTGCACGAGCGCCACGGTGCGGCCCTCGTGCGCTGACGGCCCCGGCGCGCGACGTCGCAGCAGGTCGGTCATCGCGTCCAGGCGGGGGAGGTCGCGCGTGCGCGAGGCCTCCCACTGGCGCGACCAGCGCTTCAGCTGGCGCTGCGCGTAGGGCGCACGTGACGCGAGGTCACCCAGGCCCACCTCGTCGACGTCGACCTCGTGCACCGCGGCGAGCGTGCGGGCGAGAGAGGGCCCGATCGCCGCCCGCAGCGACATGCCGAGATCGTGCGCGGTCTCCTCGCGATCGACGACGAGGCCGTCGACGTGCTCCATCACGACCACCGGCGTCTCGGCGAGCGCAGCGTCGACGTAGCGGCCGAGCACCTGCGGCACCGGCACCGACGTGGCGCCCAGCGCCGCGAGGATCCGGTGCTCGCGGAGCACGTCGTGGGCCGACGCGAGCAGCTCGCCGCGGGGCGGGCGACGCACGATCCACCGGTGCCCCGCGTCGTCGGACACGAGGTACGTGAGGTTGGACTGCCCGCGACCGACGCGGACGGCGTCGAGCGTGCCGTCCACCTCGAGTCCGTCGGCCCGGAGCAGGCCTGCCAGCACGGCCAGGTCGAGAGCCGGGGCGTCGGTCACCGGGCCCTGCGTGGCCGCGCCCTGCTCGGTCGTGGTCACCTCAGCCGCCCTGGGTCGCGAGCCGGTCGAGCGCCGCGCCGGCGCCGATCATCTGGCCGCCGTCGATCACCAGCGTCTCGCCGGTGATCCATGACGCGGCCGGTGACGCCAGGAACGCGATGGCCGCACCGACGTCGGTGGGCTCGCCGATGCGCCCGAGCGGGGTGCGGTCGTCGACCGCCGCCTCGTGCTCCTTCCAGAGCGCCTCGGCGAGACGGGTGCGCACGACTCCGGGGGCCACGGCGTTGACCCGGATGCCCGGGCCCAGCTCGATCGCGAGCTGCTTGGTCAGGTGGATCAGCGCCGCCTTCGACACGTGGTAGACGCCGAGGTCGGGGCCCACCGACAGGCCTCCGATGGAGGCGGTGTTGACGATCGACCCGCCGTGCTCGCCCATCCAGGCGTCGACCACGAGCCGCGACCAGAGGATCGGGCCCCAGAGGTTGACGTCGAGCGTCTTGGCGAACCGGCCGTGGTCCTGCTGCAGCACCGGCCCGTAGGCCGGGTTCGTGCCCGCGTTGTTGACGAGCACGTCGACGCTGCCGAAGCGCTCCATCGTCCGCTCCACGCAGGCGCGGGCGAGGTCCTCGTCGGTCACGTGCGCGCCGACGCCCACCGCCCGCGGGCCGACGGAGGCGGCGGCCTCGGCGGCCGCCTCCTCCGTCCGCGCCGTGAGCACGACGTTCGCACCGGCGTCGTGGAGAGCCGCGGCGGCCGCGAGGCCGATGCCCCGCGACGCCCCGGTGACGATCGCGGTGCGCCCGTCGAGCGACCCGGTCACTTCTTCTTGTTCCAGTCCGCGTCGATGCGGCGCAGCTCGACCTGCGCCAGCGTGCGCTTGTGCACCTCGTCCGGACCGTCCGCCAGGCGCAGCGTGCGCTGGTGGGCGTAGAAGCTGGCGAGCGGGAAGTCGTCGGTGATGCCGCCGCCCCCGTGCACCTGGATGGCGCGGTCGATGATCTTCAGCGCGACCTGCGGGGCCGCCACCTTGATGGCCGCGATCTCGACGCGGGCCTTCTGGTTGCCGACCGTGTCCATCAGCCACGCGGTCTTGAGCGTCAGCAGGCGGATCATCTCGATCTCGATGCGCGCCTCGGCGATCCAGTCCTGGATGTTGGAGCGGTTCGCGACCGGCTCGCCGAACGTGACGCGGCTCTGCGCGCGCTGGATCATGAGGTCGAGCGCACGCTCGGCCATGCCGATCGAGCGCATGCAGTGGTGGATGCGACCGGGTCCGAGACGGGCCTGGCTGATCATGAAGCCGTCGCCCTCGCCGGCCAGCAGTGCCGTCTTGGGCACCCGCACGTCCTCGAACAGGATCTCGGCGTGGCCCTCGCGGTCCATGTAGCCGAAGACCGGCAGGCCGCGGACGATCGTGATGCCGGGGGTGTCGAGCGGGACGACCATCATCGACTGCTGGCGGTGCGTCGCAGCCTCGACGTTCGTCTTGCCCATGACGATGAGCACCTTGCAGTTGGCGTGCAGCGCGTTCGAGGCGAACCACTTGCGGCCGTTCAGCACGTACTCGTCGCCGTCGGCGTCCATCCGCAGCTGCACGTTCGTGGCGTCGGAGCTGGCGACCTCCGGCTCGGTCATGCAGAAGGCCGAGTTGATCTCGCCGGCGAGCAGCGGCTTGAGCCACTTCTCCTTGTGCTCCTCGGTGCCGAAGAGCTCGAGCACCTCCATGTTGCCGGTGTCGGGAGCGTTGCAGTTGATCGCCTCGGGCGCGATGTACGGGCTGCGGCCGGTGATCTCGGCCAGCGGGGCGTAGTCGAGGTTGCTCAGGCCGGGCGAGCCCCAGTCCTCGCGCTCGTGCGGGTGGAAGAGGTTCCAGAGCCCACGCTTGCGCGCCTCGGTCTTGAGCTCCTCGAGGATCGGCGGGTGGAAGTTCGGGTTGCCCGACTCCGCCATCTGCGCCGCGTAGATCGACTCGGCGGGGTAGATGTAGTCGTCCATGAACTCCAGGAGCTTCTCCTGGTACTCCACGGACCTCTGGCTCGGTGCGAACTCCATCAGATCTCCTTCGTCAGCGGTGCGAACACCGGGGGGCGCCGCTCGGTGAAGCTGGCGACGCCCTCGGCGATGTCGGAGCCCCGGAAGGACTCGCGCATCAGGGCGTCGGCCGACCGCACCGACTCGGCGAAGCTGCGCTCGGCGTCGAGCAGCAGCTGGGACTTGATCGTGGCCATCGACCACGGGGAGCAGGACGTCGCGAGGCCTTGGGCGTACGCCACGGCGCGCTCGACGAGCTCGTCGGCGGGCACGAGGTGCTCGACGAGGCCGATGCGGGCGGCCTCCTCGCCGTCGACCCGACGGCCGGAGAGCAGCAGGTCGCTGGCACGGCCGTGCCCGACGAGCCGCGGCAGCAGCCACGCCATGCCGTACTCGGCCACCAGCCCGCGCTGCGCGAAGGCGGTGAGGAAGACGGCACGGGGCGAGGCGAACCGCACGTCGGCGTAGAGCGCCTCGACCATCCCGAGGCCGGCGGCGGCGCCGTTCACCGCGGCGACCAGCGGGGTGTGCAGCGTGAGCGGGAGGTGCCTCGGGTGCGGGCGGTCGATCTGCTCGTCAGTGGCGTCGCCCACCCCGGCGAGGTCCTCCATGTCCGCGCCGGCGCAGAAGCCGCGGCCGGCACCGGTGACCACGATCGCGCGGACGTCGGGGTCGGCGTCGGCCTCCAGCAGGGCGCCGTAGTAGGCGTCCTCGAGCGCGTTCGTCCAGGCGTTGAGCCGCTCGGGGCGGTGCAGCGTCAGCAGCAGCACCCCGCCGAGGCGCTCCGCGAGCACGAGCTCCTCGTGCTGGGCTGCGGGCCGGTCCGTCATGGTCGTCATCCTAACATGAATCCGAGTTCAGGTTCAGAAACTGTGCAGTCAGTGTGCTGCCGCGGCACGGTGCCGGGCGAGCGAGCCGACCCCGACGCCGAGGATGAGCAGCAGGCCCTGGAACAGGTACTGCCAGTACGTCTCCAGGCCGATCAGGGCGATGGCGTTGAAGCCCACCGAGACCGTGATGACGCCCACGAGCGTGCCGATGATGTGGAACTCGCCGTCGCGCAGCACCGCCGAGCCGAAGAAGGCCGCCGCGAAGGCTGCGAGCAGGTAGGTGTCGCCGCCGGAGACCGCCGCGCTGCCGGTGCGCGAGGCGAGCAGCAGACCCGTCAGGGCGGCGCAGATGCCGCAGATGACGAACGCGACGACGCGGACCCGGTCGACGCGGATGCCCGACAGCTGGGCCGCCACCGGGTTGCCGCCGACGGCCTGCATGGACTGGCCCAGCACGGTGCGGTTGAGCACGAACCACAGCGCCGCCGCGAGGCCGAGCATGATGAACACGGGGTACGGGATGCCCAGGAAGCGCCCGAGCGTGATCTGGATGAACGGCCCGGGATCGGTCAGGCTGACCGGCAGGCCGCCGGCCACCGCGTAGTTGATGCCGACGGCGACCGTGCCGATGCCCAACGTCGCGACGAGCGCGTTGACGTTGAGCAGCGTGACCACGAGACCGTTCGCCAGTCCCACCGCGGCACCGATGGCGACGGCCAGCAGGAACGCGACCGGGATCGAGACGTCGTGGCTGACCATCGCGGTGCACGCCAGCACGCCCGACAGGCTCGCGACGTTGCCGATGCTGAGGTCGAACTCCCCCGTCACGAGGGCGAACGTGAGGCCCATCGCGATGATCGCCGAGAGGGCGCTCTGGTTGAGGATGTTGATGAAGTTGTCCCAGGTGGCGAAGGTCTCGGGCTCCAGCGCGCTCGTGCCGACCACGAGCAGCGCGAGCACGAGGAGCGCGCCGTAGCGGCCGAACCAGCGCCACACGCGCGCGCTGCGCGGCGGTGCCTGGAGGACGGGGACGTCGACGAGTGCAGCGGTCATGACGGGTCCTGTTCTGTCGTGCCGAGGTGCTCGGTGGTCCCGAAGCACAGCGAGGTGAGGTGGTCCTTCGTGGCGCGCGAGGCGGGCACCGAGTGGGTCAGCGCCCCTTCGCGCATGACGACGACGCGGTCGCAGATGGCGAGCTCGTCGAAGTCGCTGGAGATCATGAGGATCGACGTCCCGGACGCGGCGAGGTCGCGGATGATGTCGTAGATCTCTCCACGGGCGCCGACGTCGACACCGACGGTGGGCTCGTCGAGGATCAGCAGCCGCGGTCCGGTCAGCACGCACTTGCTGACCACGACCTTCTGCTGGTTGCCGCCGCTGAGGTGGCCCACGGCGTCGTGCACCGACGACGTCTTCACGCCGAAGCGCGTGACCGCGTCGCGCGCCGTCGCGGCCGCCCGGCGGGGGCTGAAGGTGCCGAGCCGGCGGCGAGGATCCCGCATCGAGGCCATGGTGATGTTCGAGGCGACCGAGCTGCGCAGCACGAGCCCCTGGGAGCGTCGCTCCTCCGGCACCAGCGCGACCCCGGCCTTGATGCCGTCGAACGGCGAGCGAGGCCGGTACGGCGTCCCGTCGAGCGTCATGCTGCCCGACTGCGCGGGGTCGGCGCCGATCAGCAGCCGGGCCAGCTCGGTGCGGCCGGCGCCCACGAGGCCGGCGACGCCGAGGATCTCCCCCTCGTGGATCGTCAGGTCGACGTCGCGCACCCGGGGCTCCCGGGTCAGGCCCGACGTCTGCAGGAGCACGGGCGCGGTCGTCGGGTCGGTGTCGGTGACGCGGTGGGTCAGGTCGTCGACGTCGCGGCCGACGATGTGCCGCGTGAGGCTCGCGACGTCGAGGTCGCGAGCCGCGTAGCTGCCCACGAGGCGACCGTTGCGCAGCACCGTCACGTCGTCGCTGACGTGCAGCACCTCCTCGAGCCGGTGCGAGATGTACAGGATCCCGACGCCGTCGGCGGTGAGCTCGTCGACGATGCCGTAGAGCCGGTCGGCCTCCTCCTGCGTGAAGGAGGCAGTCGGCTCGTCCATCGCGACGATGCGCGCGTCGCGCATCAGCGACCGGGCGAGCGAGACCATCCAGCGGTCGGAGACCGAGAGCTGCTCGACCTTGGCGTCGAGGGGCACGGCGTAGCCGATGCGGTCCATGACGGCGAGGGCCTTGCGACGCAGACCGCGCAGGTCGAGCACGCCGGAACGTCGGGTGTGGTCGGCCCCCATCGCGATGTTCTGCAGCGCGGTGAACTTGGGCACCAGGTTGAGCTCCTGGTGGATGAAGCTGAGGCCGAGCCGGGTCGCGTCGCCCGGGGTGGCGATGCTCTCCTCCTGGCCACGGACGCGGATGGTGCCGCTGTCGGCGCTCTCCACCCCCGCGAGGATGCGCACGAGCGTCGACTTGCCCGCGCCGTTGGCGCCGCACAGGGCCAGCACCTGGCCCGGGTGCAGGGCGATGGACACGTCCTTGAGGGCCTGGTGACCGCCGAACTGCTTGGAGATGCCGGACATCTCCAGGCACGGCGGCTCGGTCACCGTCGGCGCCGTCGGACCGTCGAGCGGGGTCGTCTCGACCATGAGGGACTCCTGGGGGTGCTCGGTCGGGGTCGGGCCGGCGGGCCGGACCCTCGAGGACGTGTCGGTCATCGGACTACTTCGTCGCGTCGGGGTTGTCGGCCAGGAACTGCGTGACCGAGTCGGTCGTGACGAGGATGTTCGGCAGCTCGACCTCCTGCGGCTCCGCGTCGACGCCGCCCTTGATGAACTCCGGCACCATGTCGGCGAACTTCTTGCCGGCCTCGGGCACCTGCAGGAAGACGGTGGCGCGCATGTCGCCCGCCTCGACCGCCTTGATGGCGGCCGGGGTGCCGTTGATGCCGTAGATCTTCACGTCGTCGCGCCCGGCGGACTTCGCCGCGGAGACCGCGCCGAGCGCCGGGTCGTCGAAGCAGCCCCAGATCGCGAGCGGCGTCGACCCCTTCGGGTGCTTGGCCAGCCAGGCCTGCGCGAACTGCGTCCCGCCCTCGACCTGGCCGGGGATCGGCACCTCGTTGCGGGTGACCTTGATGTCGGTGCCCTTCAGCGCGTCGTCGAGCGCCTCCTCGCGACCGATGCACGGCAGACCGCTCTTGTAGCCCATCACCAAGAGCTCGCCCTTGCCGCCCATGTCCTCCACGAGCTGCTTCGCGACGGGCGCGCCGACCGCGACGCCGGAGTCGAGGTTCGCGGTGATGCCGTCCGTGGTGCCGCCGGAGATCGAGACGACGGGGATGCCTGCGGCCTTCGCGGCCTGCGCACCGGCCGTCAGCGTCTTGCTGTCGAAGACGGCGGTCACGATGAGGTCGACCTTCTTCTGCACGAAGTCCTGCATGGCGCCGTTGGCCTTCTCGACCGCGCCCTGGGGGTCGACCGCCGTGGTCTTCCAGCCCTTGGCCTCGGCCTCCTCACGGAACGCCGCGATGGCCGCCTCCGAGGTCTCCTCGCTCGAGGCGAACTTGACGATGCCGATCGTGTAGGTGTCGTCCCCTCCGCCACCACCGCTGCCACCGGTGTCCCCGCTGCCGCAGGCGGCGGTGACGACCAGCGCCGCCGTTGCCACCAGGCCGAGGCCGAAGCGTCGAACGTTCATGTGTCCTCCTGAGAGTGGTCGCCCGGGCGGGCGGACCTGTGCTGGGTGGACCGGCCGGGTGGCCGTTCCGGGGTGGTGCTGTTCCCCCTCGATCACCGCAGTGCGGCGGTCCTCCTCACGTCGACCCCGAGCAGCTGCGAGAGCTGCTCCGCGGTCTCCTCCGCCTCGCGGTGCACGACGCCAGCCATCCCGAGACGCTCGGCAGCGACGATGTTCTGGGCGAGGTCGTCGACCATGACGACCTCGTGCGGCGCGACGCCGAGGCGCTCGCAGCCGATCTCGTAGAGCCGCCGCGACGGCTTGCGGACGCCCTCCTGACCGGAGATGGTCACGGCGTCGAAGAGGGCCGGCAGGTCGTACCCGGCGTAGCAGTCGCGGCCGAGCGAGTTCGAGACGAGCCCGACGGGCACGCCCGCGGCCCGCAGGTCGGCGACGACGTCGAGCATGGCCGTGTCGGGCCGCAGGCCCGACTGCAGCCCCGCGACGAGTCCCTCCGCCTCGACCTCGACGCCGTGGGCGCGCAGCCGCTCGGCGAGCCCGGCCTCGAAGCCGTCGTGGTCGAGACGACCCTCCTCGTGGTCGACGAGGAGCTGCTTGGCCTTCGCGTCACGGCCACCGAACAGGCGCAGCAGCAGCCCGCGGTCGCCGCTGATCCGCTCGCTGTGGTCGCCGAACGCGTCGAGCACGCTCGTCGTGAGCACCCCGCCGAAGTCGAACAGGGCCGCCCGGCAGCGCGGCGTCGTCGCGGCGCTCATGCGAGCGTGTCCTGGTAGCGACGCATGCCGGCCAGCCAGCGGTCGTAGTCGGAGGCCTTGCGGCGGTAGAACTCCAGCACCTCCGGGTGCGGGAGCACGAGGAAGCGCTCGTCGTCGATCGCGTCGAGGACGACGTCGGCCACGTCGAGCGGCTCGAGGACGCCGCCCGCCTCGGTGACCGCTCTCGCACCTTGGCGCGCGGTCGGGTCGTCGGAGTCGGCTCCCCCGTTGAGCATGGCGGTGTTGACCCCCATCGGGCACAGGCAGCTGACGGCGATGCCTCGGGTTCCGTAGGTGACCGACAGCCACTCGGCGAAGGCCACGGCAGCGTGCTTGGTGACCGAGTACGTCGGCGAGCCGATCTGCGTCAGGAGACCGGCGGCCGACGCGGTGCTCAGGAAGTAGCCCCGGCCCCGCTCGAGCCAGCCCGGCACCAGGAGACGGGCCGCGCGGACGTGCGCCATGACGTTGACGTCGAGCGAGGTGCTCCAGTCCTCCTCCGAGGACTCCAGGCCCTGCCCGAGGCCGACCCCGGCGTTCGCGACGTAGAGGTCGACGGGCCCGAAGCGCTCGACGGCGAGGTCGAGCACGGCCTGCAGGCTCATCGGCAGCTCCTGGCTGACGTCGCCGATGCGCACGACCTCCAGCCGCGGGGTGGCCGAGAAGCCGTCGGTGCTGCTGACGCCGACCCCGACGAGGCGGATGTTGGCGATCAGGTCGGCGGTGCCGTCGCCGGTCACGTCGAGCAGCTGGGGTACGCCGATGACGGCCCCGAACTCCTCGCGCCGGACGACGTCGCCCTCACCGAGGGTCACGGCGCGCCAGGTGTACTGCGCGGTGCTCGACAGGTCCGCGAGCGGGGTACGGCCGAGGACCTCGCGGTCGATGGTGACCAGCGCCTCGTCGACGCCGGCACCGAGG
>NZ_LUNF01000151.1:0-6474 GCF_001626145.1 Aeromicrobium sp. REDSEA-S32_B7 | reverse complement strand
GTTCAAGCTCGCCGCGCGCATCCCCGGCAAGGAGGAGTTCACCGAGACCCTCCGCTACTACACCCGCATGCTCGAGGTGCGCGGCGTGACCGTGCACCTCGGCCGTCGGGCCGACGTCGAGTCGCTGCGCCCCTTCGACGAGGTCGTGCTCGCGACGGGCGTCGAGCCGCGCGTGCCGTCGATCCCCGGCCTCGACTCCGGCGTCGGCCCCACCGTGCTGCGCTACGACGAGGTCGTCGGCGGCGGCGCCGAGGTCGGGCGCACCGTCGCGGTGCTCGGCGCCGGCGGCATCGGCTTCGACGTCTCCGAGTTCCTCCTGCACGACCCGCACGAGTCGCTCGAGCACTGGATGCAGCGCTGGGGCGTCACCGATCCGGCACTCGAGAGGGGTGGCCTGACCACCAAGGTGCAGGCGCCCCCGCGACGCCAGGTGTACCTGCTGCAGCGCAAGCACAGCGCCCACGGCAAGGGCCTGGGCAAGACCACCGGCTGGGTGCACCGCCAGACGCTCAAGGACTCCGGCGTCGACTTCGTCGGCGGCGTCACCTACGACCGCGTCGACCACGAGGGCCTGCACGTCACCGTCCGCTCGAGCGAGAAGGACGAGACCGGCGAGGAGCTCTTGCTCAAGGTCGACACCATCGTCCTGTGCACCGGACAGGAGTCGGTGCGCGACCTCGTCGAGCCGCTCGAGGCGGCCGGCGTGACCACCCACGTGATCGGCGGCGCCGACGTCGCCGCCGAGCTCGACGCGAAGCGCGCCATCAAGCAGGCCACCGAGCTGGCCGCGCGCCTCTGAACCCCGCATCACGAGAGAGGGAGAACACCATGTCCACCACCCCCGGACAGACCACCCAGGTCCGACTCGCCGCCCACCCGGACGGCGAGCCCCAGGACACCGACTTCGAGACCGTCACCGTCGACCTGCCCGAGCTGCAGGACGGCCAGGTGCTGCTGCGCTCGATCTACCTGTCGCTCGACCCGTACATGCGTGGCCGGATGAGCCAGGCGAAGTCGTACGCCGCCCACCTCGAGCTCGGCGACGTCGTGCTCGGCGGCACCGTGTGCGAGGTCGTCGAGTCGCGCGCCCAGAACCGCAAGCCCGGCGACGTCGTCCTCGCCTTCATCGGCTGGCAGACGCACGCCGTCGTCGACGCGCGGCAGATGAAGCGCCTCGACCCGACGGCACCGCCCTTCGACGCCGCGCCGATCTCCACCGCGCTCGGCGTGCTCGGGATGCCCGGGTTCACCGCCTACGCCGGGCTGCTCGAGATCGGCAAGCCCGCCGAGGGTGAGACCGTCGTCGTCGCCGCTGCCGCCGGACCGGTCGGCTCCGCCGTCGGGCAGGTCGCACGGCTCAAGGGTGCGCGAGCCGTCGGGATCGCCGGCGGCGAGGAGAAGGTGCGGCTGCTGCGCGAGCACTTCGGCTTCGACGTCGCCCTCGACCACCGCTCGCCCACGTTCGCCGACGACCTCAAGGCGGCCACCCCCGACGGCGTCGACGTCTACTTCGAGAACGTCGCCGGCCCGGTCGGGGAGGCCGTGCTGCGACGCATGAACACGTACGGTCGCGTGCCGGTGTGCGGGCTGGTCGCCAACTACAACCGCCCGGCCGAGTCGTCGTTCGGGTTCCCGGCGTTCATGGGCGCGGTGCTGGCGAAGAGCCTGACGGTCCGCGGGTTCATCCAGGACGAGTTCGTGCCCACCCACACCGAGGCGTTCACCCGCGAGATGGGCCAGTGGGTCGCGAACGGCGACGTCGCCTACCTCGAGGACGTCGTCGACGGCCTGGAGAACGCGGTCGACGCCTTCCGCGGCCTCCTCACCGGCCGCAACGTCGGCAAGCTGCTCGTGAAGGTCGGCGACGACCCCACCCGCTGACCCCGCCCCCACCGCTGGTCGAGTAGCGGCACGCGCGACGAAGGAGCGCCGTGCCGCGATGGAGCCGTCGCAAGAGGGGCGTAGCCGCGACGGAGCGAGACCACCCGGCAACGGCTCAGCGCGAACCGGCTCCCAGCGACGGCCTGGAGTGGTCTCGATACGCCTCCGCCAGCTCCTCCGTCGCGGCGTCGACTACTCGACCAGCGAGACCTACCGCTGGTCGAGTAGCGGCCACGCGCGAGGAACGAGCGCCGTGGGCGCGTATCGAGACCACCCGGCAACAGATCAGCGCGAACCGGCTCTCAGCGAGAACGTGGAGTGGTCTCGATACGCCTCCGCCAGCGGCGACGGCGGGGTCAGGCGGCGGCGTCGAGGCGGGCGGCGCGGCTGCCGCGGGGGACGGCGACGCGCAGGACGTTGCGCTCGACCGTGACCTCGGCGGGGGTGGTGGCGGCGATCTCGCCGTCGAGGTTCACCGGCAGCGGCTCGTCGGTGACCACCCGCACCCGGCGGGTCGTGAGGTGGTGCACCCGCTCGTGCTCGACGAACCGGCCGCTCTTGAGCAGACGCGCGATCGACACGTGGTCGGCGAGCCGCCCGCGCTCGATGGCGTAGACGTCGAGCAGGTAGTCATCGAGCGACGCGTTCGGCGCGACGGTGTTGCCGCCGCCGTAGTGCCGGCCGTTGCCGACCGCCAGCTGGAGCAGGTCGGTCAGCTCGACCGGGTCGTGGTCGCCGTCGGGGAACTCCAGACGCGCCGCGAACCCGCGGTGCTGGCGGAACGCGCCGAGCGTGGCCACCGGGTACGCGACGGGTCCCAGACGTCGCTTCAGGCCCGGGGTGAGCCGCTCGGTGACGGCGACCGACAGACCGATGGACGCGACGTTGACGAACGCGCGACCGTCGACGCGACCGAGGTCGACGTCGACCACCTCGCCGTCGAGCACCGACGCGACCGCGGCGCCGACGTCGGCCGGGATCTCCAGGGTGCGGGCGAAGTCGTTGGCCGTGCCGAGCGGCAGGACGGCCAGCACCGTCGACGTCCCCGCGACGCGTGCGGCGGCGGCCGAGACGGTCCCGTCACCGCCGCCGACGACGAGGAGGTCCGGCTCGTCGGCCGCGACCCGGTCGAGCGTCTCGACCAGCTCCGCACCCGAGTGGACGGCGTGCGCGCGCACGACGGCACGGTCCCCGACGAGCCGGGTCGCACGCTCCAGCGCCGAGGCGCCTTGCCGGGCCCCCGTGTTGACCACGAGCTCGACGACGGCGTCCGGGCGGGCGAGGAGGGTGCTGAGATCCATGCACCCCACGCTAGGAACCGTCGATGAGCGGACGATGAGGTCAGGATGTGGATGTCCTCATGATCCGTCTCGACATGCGAAGTTCCTGAGAATCCCTAGCGTGGAGGTACCGGACGCAACCGGTCCGGTACCCAACCGAAAGGAACTGTCATGGGACTCATCACGCTTCTCATCGTCGGCCTCATCGCAGGTCTCCTGGCCCGCGCGATCGTCCCCGGCAACGACTCGATGGGCATCCTCGCCACCATCGTGCTCGGTGTCGTCGGCTCGTTCGTCGGCGGCATGATCGGCGCCCTGTTCTCCTCGCGGAGCGTGCTGGACTTCACGACCAGCGGCCTGATCCTGTCGATCGTCGGCGCCATCGTGGCGCTGCTGATCTACCGCCAGGTCCGCGCGCGCGCCTGACCCGCGACCTCGAGACCCCGCACCGCTCGACGGTGCGGGGTCTCGTCGCGTCCGCGCTCCTGTCGGCGGACGCTGCCATCCTGGCCGCATGAGAGTCCACCTCCTGCGGGCGGTCAACGTCGGTGGAGCGACGCTGCCGATGGCGGAGCTGCGCGAGCTCGCCGCCGACCTCGGCGCGAGCGACGTCCGCACGCACATCGCGTCCGGCAACCTGCTGTGCACCCCGCCCACCGAGCCCGACGTGTTCGACCGTGCGCTGGAGCAGGCGATCGAGGCACGGTTCGGCTTCTTCCGGGAGGTCGTGTCGCGCTCGCCCGACGAGCTGCGCGCCGCACTCGCCGACCATCCGTTCGAGGTGGTCGAGCCCAAGCTGTCGCACGTCTACTTCCTGCTCGACGAGCCGACGCCCGACGCCGTCCGCGCGTTCGAGGCGGAGGACTGGCGCGGTGACGACGTCCGGGTGCTGGGTCGCGACCTGCACGTCCGCTACCGCGACGGCGTGGCCGGCTCGCGGATCACACCGGCGCGCGTGCGGCGACTCCTCGGGCACCACGGCACCGGGCGCAACCTCACCACGGTGCAGAGGCTGATCGACCTCGCCTAGGGTCGGGGCATGCTGCCGTTCCACCAGGTCGACGTCTTCTCCGACACCCTCGGCCTGGGCAACCCGGTCGCCGTCGTGCACGCGGCCGACGACCTCGACGACGCCACGATGGCCGCGTTCGCCCGGTGGACGAACCTCAGCGAGACCACGTTCCTGCTCCGCCCGAGCGACCCGGCGGCCGACTACCGCGTCCGCATCTTCACCCCGGGTCGGGAGCTGCCGTTCGCCGGCCACCCGACGCTCGGCACGGCGCGCGCCTGGCTCGAGGCCGGGGGCGCACCCCGCTCCGCCGACACCCTCGTCCAGGAGTGCGGGGTGGGGCTCGTGCGGGTGCGGCGCGACGGCGAGCGGCTGGCGTTCGCCGCCCCGGACCGCGCCCGCTCAGGACCGGTCGACTCCGCCGAGGTGGCGGCCGTCGTCGCCGCGCTCGGTATGGAAGCGTCCGACGTCGTCGGCGCCCACTGGTGCGACAACGGCCCAGGCTGGATGGGCCTCCTGCTGCGCGACGCCGACCTCGTGCTCGACGTCGACGGTGCGCGCGCCCACCTGCTCGGGGCGTCCGGTGCGCACGACAAGGTCGGGCTGGCCGGGCTGTACGCCGACGGCTCCGACGTGCAGCTCGAGGTGCGCGCGTTCTTCCCCGGCGGCGTCGGCGAGGACCCCGTGACCGGCAGCCTCAACGCCGCTCTCGCCCAGTGGCTCGTCGCCGACGGCGTCCTGCCCGAGCACTACGTCGCCGCCCAGGGCACCTCCCTCGGCCGCCGCGGCCGGGTGCACGTCGACATCGTCGACGACACCGTCTGGGTCGGCGGGCACACCGTCGTCGGCGTGACCGGCACGGTCACACTCGGCCACCTCAGCGACTGACCCTCGCGCGGCTAGCGTGATCCCGTGACCCGCACCTGGCACGCCCTGACCGCCGTCGTCGGACTCGTCGCGCTCGTCGGGCAGACGATCGTGTCGGCCCGCCGCGGCGACGACCTCGTCAACCTGTTCAGCTACTTCACCATCGAGTCGAACATCCTCGTCGTCGTCACGTGCACCCTCCTCGCGCTGCGACCGGACCGGGGCGGGCGGGCGTTCGGGATGCTGCGCCTCGCCAGCCTGACCGGCATCACCGTGACCGGCGTCGTCTACGCCACCGTGCTGGCCGGCAACGTCGACCTCTCCGGTGCCGAGTGGTGGTTCGACAAGGCGTTCCACTACGTCGTCCCGCTGCTGACCGTGGTGGGCTTCGTCGTCCTGCGCCCCCGGACCCGCCTCACGTGGTCGGCGCTCGGCGGTCTCACGTTCCCGGTCCTCTGGCTGGCCTACACGCTCACCCGGGCCGGGGTCGTCCGGCCGACCTTCTCGCTGACCCCGACGACCACCGCTCCCGTGCCCTACGGCTTCCTCGACGCCGGCGAGCTGGGCGCCGGGACCGTCGCGGTCACGTGCGTCGTGCTCACCCTCGTGTTCGTCGCCCTCGGCTCGGCCGCCGTCGCGTGGAGCCGGCGCGGCTGAGGGTCACGACCGGCGTGGCGGCGCGGCGAGCTCGCGCAGCGCGTGCTTCCAGGCCTCGACCACCGACGACGTGCCCGAGCGCGAGCGCAGGATGCCGGCGAGGTGCGCACCGGTGAGCAGGTTGATCGTGAACTGCACCAGGATCGGCGCGCGGTGGTGCGAGGGGCCGACCAGTCGGATGACGCTGCGGTGCACCGTGTCGTAGATGCGCTCCTGCATCGGCACCAACGACTCCCGCAGGTCGTCGTCGGTGCGCGCGGCGACCCACAGCTCGAGCAGCACCGCGAAGGCGGGCGAGCGAAGCTCCGTCCAGACGAGGTCGACGACGTCGTTCCACCCGGCGGGCGCCGACGCGTCGTCCGCCGCAGCCGACAGCTTCAGCCGGCGCTCCACCACGTCCTCGACGACCCCCGCCATGAGCAGGTCGCGGGTCGGGAAGTGGTGCAGCAACGTGCCCCGCGCGACCCCGGCGCGCTGCTGGACGTCGCCGACGGTCGCCGCCCCGTAGCCGCCCTCGAGCAGGCTCTCGTACGCCGCCTCGAGGAGGCGTTCGCGCGTGGCCACGGACCGCCGCTGCTGGGGCCTGCGGGCGGTCGGCATGGCGGCGACCCTACCCGTCATCACGGGACCTGGCACGAGACTCCAGTTTTCGGTCCGGACTTCCGTTCGACCTGACCACCGCGGTGACCCGACCTACGCTGGACGGGTGAACGGCTCGAGGACGCCCGGCAGCGCCGACGTCGACCGGCTCATCGAGGGCCTCGACGCCGACGACCAGCG
>NZ_LUNF01000150.1:0-7792 GCF_001626145.1 Aeromicrobium sp. REDSEA-S32_B7 | reverse complement strand
CGTACGGACCGCGCGCCGCTACAGTCGGTCCATGACGCAGTGGGAGTACCTGACCGCACCGGTGCTGGTGCACGCGACCAAGCAGATCCTCGACAACTTCGGCCGCGACGGCTGGGAGCTCGTGCAGATCGTGCCGGGCATGAACCCCGAGAACCTCGTGGCCTACTTCAAGCGGCCGGTCCAGTCGTGAGCGACGGCACCGTCGAGCAGCGTCTGGCCGACCTCGGCCTGACGCTGCCGGAGGTGGCGGCACCGCTCGCGTCGTACGTGCCCGCGGTGCGCTCCGGTGCCCACGTGTTCACGGCCGGCCAGCTGCCGTTGTCGTCGGGCGAGCTCGTCGCGACCGGCAAGGTCGGCGGCGAGGTGTCCGCCGAGGAGGCCCAGGCTGCCGCGCGCCAGTGCGCCCTGAACGCCCTCGCGGCGGTCAAGTCGGTCGTCGGCTCGCTCGACGCCGTGCGCCAGGTCGTCAAGGTCACCGTGTTCGTGGCCAGCACCCCCGACTTCACCGGCCAGCCCATGGTGGCGAACGGGGCCAGCGAGCTGCTCGGCGACGTGTTCGGCGACGCCGGACGGCACGCTCGCAGTGCCGTGGGCGTGCCCGTGCTGCCGATCGACGCACCCGTCGAGGTCGAGCTCGTCGTCGAGGTCGACTGACCGTGCGGGTGCCGATCCCGGACGTGTTCCGCGACCGCGTCGCCACGTGGGACGGCACCCCGGCGCCGACGCGCGCCGCGGCGACCATCGCCCTCGTGCGACCCGGCGTCGGCGGGCCCGAGACCTACCTGCTGCGTCGTCAGCAGACGATGGCGTTCGCGCCCGGCATGTACGTCTTCCCGGGCGGAGGTCTGCAGGAGTCCGACCGCGAGGTGGTCGGCTGGGTCGGCCCGTCGTCGAGCCAGTGGGGCGAGCGGCTCGGCTGCGACCCCGACACCGCGCGCGCCCTCGTCGTCGCGGCGGTGCGGGAGACGTTCGAGGAGTCCGGGATCCTGTTCGCGGGCGCCGACGAGCACTCCGTCGTCGCCGACACCTCCTCGCCCGAGCTGCAGAAGGCCCGGCTCGACCTCGACGCCGGCGAGCTGAGCTTCGGCGACTTCCTCGGCGCGCGCGACCTGGTGCTGCGCTCGGACCTCCTCGGCGCGTGGTCGCACTGGATCACCCCGGCGTTCGAGCCGCGCCGCTACGACACCCGCTTCTTCGTGGCTGCCGTGCCGCGGGGGCAGAGCGTCGGCACGCTGCCGGGCGAGGCCGACCGCGCGACGTGGGCGTCGATCGCGTCAGTCCTCGAGGCGGTCAAGGCGGGCGAGGCGGCCATGCTGCCGCCCACCTGGATCACCTGCCGTGAGCTGGCGCAGGCCGACCCGGCCACGCTCGTCGACGATGCACGGGCCCGCGAGGTCCGCCCGATCGAGCCCCGGCTGGTCAAGGTCGACGGCGAGTGGTTCCTGGACAACCCGATCGAGGAGGAGACCCATGGCTGAGCCGGTCGAGGTCACCGAGCGCGCCAGCGTGGTGCGCGCGGACAACCCGGGCATCATGACGCTCGAGGGGACCAACACGTGGATCCTGCGAGAGCCCGGTGCGCGTCGGTCGGTCGTGGTCGACCCCGGCCCCGACGATCCCGCCCACCTCGACGCGGTGCTGGCGGCGGCGGGCGAGGTCGGGCTGGTGCTGTACACGCACCACCACGGCGACCACACCGACGCCTTCGACACCATGCGCGAGCGCACGGGTGCGCCGGCCCGGGCGGTGACCGACCGGTTCTGCGCCGACGCGATGCCGCTGACCGACGGCGAGGAGCTCGAGGTCGACGGGCTGCGGCTCGTGGTGCTGCTGACGCCGGGCCACACGCGCGACTCGGCCTGCCTGCGCCTGGCCGACGAGGCCACCGTGCTCACCGGCGACACCGTGCTCGGTCGCGGCACGACGGTGGTGGCCCACCCCGACGGGCAGCTGGGCCCCTACCTCGACTCCCTGGCGCAGCTGCGCCAGCTCGTGGAGGAGGGCTGCGCCGACCGCATCCTCCCCGGCCACGGTCCGGTCGTCGACGACCCGGGCGCGGTGCTCGACCACTACCTCGACCACCGCGAGGAGCGCCTCGACCAGGTGCGCGCGGCGGTCGCGGCAGGTCACGACACCCCCCGCGCCGTCGTCGAGCACGTCTACGCCGACGTCGACCCGGTCCTCTGGGACGCCGCCGAGCTCAGCGTCCGCGCCCAGCTCGAGTACCTGCAGCAGTCCTAGTCCCTGCGTTTCGGACACTTCCGGGTCGTCCGACGCGCCTCCGGTGCCCCGCAACTGTCCAAAACTCGTGGGCGGAGCGGCACTGACGCCGACGGGGCGCCTCTCGGGTGGGAGACGCCCCGTCGAGGGTGGTGCGGGTCAGCGGCGCGACTTCGCGGCGCGGGCGCGCTCGGAGACGTTGAGGATGACCTTGCGGATACGCACGTGCGAGGGGGTCACCTCGACGCACTCGTCCTCGCGGCAGAACTCCAGGCACTGCTCGAGCGACAGCTTCTTCGGGGGGATGACCTTCTCGAAGTTGTCCGACGTCGCCGAGCGGATGTTGGTCTGCTTCTTCTCCTTGGTGATGTTGACGTCCATGTCGTCGTCACGGGAGTTCTCGCCGACGATCATGCCCTCGTAGACCTCGGTCGCAGGCTCGACGAACAGCACGCCGCGCTCCTGCAGGTTGGTCATCGCGAACGCCGTGACCGCGCCGGCGCGGTCGGCGACCAGCGAGCCCGACGGGCGGGTCGAGATGTCGCCGAACCACGGCTCGTAGCCCTCGGAGATGTGGTGGGCGATGCCCGTGCCGCGGGTGTCGGTGAGGAACTCGGTGCGGAAGCCGATGAGCCCGCGCGCCGGGACCAGGAACTCCATCCGGACCCAGCCGGTGCCGTGGTTGATCATCTGCTCCATGCGACCCTTGCGGACCGCGAGCAGCTGCGTGATGGTGCCGAGGTACTCCTCGGGCGCGTCGATGGTCAGGCGCTCGACCGGCTCGTGGAGCTTGCCGTCGATCTCCTTCGTGACCACCTGCGGCTTGCCGACCGTGAGCTCGTAGCCCTCACGACGCATCTGCTCGACGAGGATCGCGAGGGCCAGCTCACCGCGACCCTGGACCTCCCAGGCGTCGGGACGGTCGGTCGGGAGCACCCGGATCGAGACGTTGCCGATGAGCTCGGAGTCGAGACGGTCCTTGACGAGCCGGGCGGTGACCTTCGTGCCCTTCTCGCGGCCGGCGAGCGGCGACGTGTTCGTGCCGATCGTCATCGAGATGGCCGGCTCGTCGACGTGGATGAGCGGCAGCGCGACCGGGTTCTCCGGGTCGGCCAGCGTCTCGCCGATGTTGATGTCGGCGATGCCCGCGATGGCGACGATGTCGCCGGGGCCGGCCGACTCGCCGGGCTTGCGCTCGAGCGCCTCCGTGACGAGTAGCTCGGTGATCTTGACCCGCTCGGTCGAGCCGTCACGCTTCATCCACGCGACCTGCTGACCCTTCTTCAGCGTGCCCTCCTTGACGCGCACGAGCGCCAGGCGGCCGAGGAACGGCGAGGAGTCGAGGTTGGTCACGTGCGCCTGCAGCGGCGCGCCCTCGGTGTACTCCGGGGCGGGCACGGCGTCGAGGATCGTCTGGAACAGCGGGACCAGGTTGTCGTTGTCGGGCAGGCCGCCGTCGGCGGGCTGCTCGAGGGACGCGCGGCCGGCCTTCGCCGACGCGTACACGACGGGGAAGTCGAGGGCGTCGTCGCCGGCGTCGTCGGGCAGGAGGTCGAGGAACAGGTCGTAGGTCTCGTCGACGACCTCGGCGATGCGCGAGTCGGGACGGTCGACCTTGTTGACGACCAGGATCACCGGCATCTTCGCGGCGAGCGCCTTGCGCAGCACGAAGCGGGTCTGCGGCAGCGGGCCCTCGGACGCGTCGACGAGGAGCACGACGGCGTCGACCATGGACAGGCCGCGCTCGACCTCGCCACCGAAGTCGGCGTGGCCGGGGGTGTCGATGATGTTGATGACGACACCGCCCTCGGGGGCGCCGGGGCCCTCGTAGCGGACGGCGGTGTTCTTCGCGAGGATGGTGATGCCCTTCTCGCGCTCGAGGTCGCCGGAGTCCATGACTCGGTCGGTGACCTCCTGGTGCTCGGCGTAGGCGCCCTGCTGCTGGAGCATGGCGTCGACGAGCGTGGTCTTGCCGTGGTCGACGTGGGCGACGATCGCGACGTTGCGCAGATCGTGACGGCGGGTGGACATGCGGAACTTCCTCGCGCTGGATGATCAGGAGCGCTCGGACCGAGCGCGACGGGCCTGGCACGGAGTGCGGCCTCGAGAAGTCTAGTCGTGCCGTGGCCGTGCTCCTGCCACCTGGACGCTCGCAGCCCCGAAACTAGATGCAGGTCACAATCATCGCGTTGCTGCAATGGTTGCGTGTGCGTTAGCATCGACCGGTGACCACCGACCGGAACGACGTGTACGAGCGGCTCGAGCTGTTCGTCCAGCGCCTCATGAGCTGCGTGCACGCGGAGGGGCTCGACCAGCTGGTCGAGCTCGACCTCTCCATGTCGCAGGCGCGCGCCATGTTCACCGTCGCGCTCGCCGACCGACCCCTCGCGATCAACGAGATCGCGACGTCCATCGGCCTGTCGGTCGCGGCCGCAGGCCGCACCGTCGACCAACTGGTGAAGCTCGGCTGCCTGGAGCGTCACGAGAGCCCCGACGACCGTCGCGTCAAGCTCGTCGCCCTGACGAAGCGCGGCTTCGACGCCGTCGACCAGCAGATGGAGCACAAGCGGCGCGCCCTGCGGGTCGTCGCCGAGCAGCTCCAGCCCGACCACGCCGAGGACCTGCACCGGGTCCTCGGCCAGATCCTCGAGAGCGATGCTCTGCGAGTACCGGAGAAGGAAGACCATGTCTGACCAGACCACCGTCGATGCCTCGACGTCCGTCCCGGACGACGACCGCATCACGCCCGAGATCCTGAAGGTCGCCGGTGTCGTCGTGCTCGGCGCCATCATGTCGATCCTCGACATCACCGTCGTCAACGTCGCGCTGCCGACGTTCCAGAAGGCCTTCGACGTCACCGAGCTGTCCACGGTCGCGTGGTCGGTCACCGGCTACACGCTCGCGCTCGCGGCCGTCATCCCGCTGACCGGTTGGGCGGCCGACCGCTTCGGCACCAAGCGGCTCTACATGACCGCGATCGCGCTGTTCACGATCGGCTCGGTCCTCTGCGCCTCCGCCTGGAGCATCGAGTCGCTCGTCGCGTTCCGCGTGCTGCAGGGGCTCGGCGGCGGCATGCTGATGCCGCTCGGCATGACGATCATGACCCGGGCCGCGGGCCCGCACCGCATGGGCCGCCTCATGGCGATCCTCGGCATCCCGATGCTGCTCGGCCCGATCATGGGCCCGATCCTCGGCGGCTGGCTCATCGAGATCGCCTCGTGGCACTGGATCTTCCTCATCAACCTGCCGCTCGGCATCGCCGCGTTCGTCTACGCGCTGGTCATCCTGCCGAAGGACCACGCCGAGCCCAGCGAGTCCTTCGACGTCGTCGGCATGCTGCTCATGTCGCCCGGCCTCGCGCTGTTCCTGTTCGGTGTCTCCTCCATCCCGGAGACCGGCACCGTCGAGTCGACGCGTGTGCTGCTGCCCTCGATCGTGGGCGCGCTGCTCATCGTCGGCTTCGTGTTCTGGGCCTTCAAGCCCCAGCACCCGCTGCTCGACCTGCGCCTGTTCAAGGACCGCAACCTCGCCGTCGCGACCATCACGATGTTCCTGTTCGTCGGCGCGTTCTTCGGTGCCCTGCTGCTCGTCCCCACCTACTTCCAGCAGGTGCGTGGCGAGAGCGTCCTGAAGGCCGGCCTGCTCGTCGCCCCGCAGGGCATCGGCGCCATGCTGACCATGCCGATCGCCGGCACGCTCGTCGACCGCATGCCGGTCGGCCGCATCGTCCCGTTCGGCTTCGGTGCAGCAGGTGGCCAGCTCCATCGGCGTCGCGATCATGACGGTGCTGCTCACCAACGGCATCAAGAACTCGGCCGCCGCCAGCGCCGCCCAGGAGATCGGGACGGCCCAGGCCGCCGGTCAGCAGCCGCCGGCCGACGCCGCCGAGACCGCGCAGCGCCTCGGTGACAGCTTCCTGCCGACGGTCCTGCAGGACACGGCCGACGCCTTCCACCACACCTACCTGGTGGCGCTCGCGCTGATCGTCGTCGCCCTCGTGCCCGTGGCGTTCATGCCTCGCAAGCGCGAGGCGTCGCACCTGCTCGACGACGAGGGCCGTCCGCCCGTCGTCGTGCACTGAGCACCACGTCTGACGTCTGACGTACGAGGGCCCCGCACCGCTCGGTGCGGGGCCCTCGTGCGTCGTGACCTGGGAGCTCGGTCAGGAGGTGCGGTGCACCTTGTGCTGCGAGGCCTGCGCGATCGGCTTGACGACCACGAGGTCGACGTTGACGTGCTGCGGGCGCGTGGCCACCCAGGCGACCACGTCGGCGACGTCGTCGGCCGTGAGCGGCTCGTCGACGCCCCGGTAGACGGCGTCGGCGCGCTCGGTGTCGCCGTCGAAACGGGTCAGCGCGAACTCCTCCGTGCGCACCATCCCCCCGCCGCCCTCGTAGGCGATGCGGCCGGCGGTCGAGCCGATGTTGACCACCGTGCCGGCGCCGCTCGCCTCGAGCGCCGGGAGCAGGGCTCGGGTGACCTGCAGCGTGCCGATGACGTTCGTCTCGTACATGGAGCGCCAGTCGTCGGGGTCGGCCGACTCGACCGGATCGAGGCCGATCGCCCCGCCGGCGTCGCCGCTGCCAGGCTGCTCCAGCGGCGACGTGTGCGCCGAGAGCATGGCCACGCGGCGCGGCAGCGGGAGGGAGGTCACCGCACCATCTTGGCCCGGGCCGCCCAGCGGCGCAGCGCTCCCCCTCCGCCGACGGGTGTCGCGCCGGGCGTCCGGGCGGGTGCGACGATGGGCGCATGGTCGAGTCGAACCCGAGCACCGCCCGTCCCGTCGCCGTCGTCACCGGTGCCAGCAGCGGCATCGGCGCCGCGTCGGCCCGTCAGCTGGCCCGCGCCGGCTACCGCGTGGTGTGCGCGGCGCGTCGGGTCGAGCGGATCGAGGCACTGGCCGCCGAGATCGACGGCCAATCCGACAAGGAAGATCATCACGAAGCTCGACAGGGCCAGCCAGACGGTGATCGAGCCGCGCTCGTCGCGCCGCCGGCTCATCGTTCCCGCCAGGTGTCGATCGGGCTGGACATGGTCGCGCGCATGACCCGCGAGCCGGGGACGCCCGGGACCGCCAGGTCGGAGAGATTCATGCGACAGGACACGGTGACCTCGACCGAGCCGGGCACACCGGGCTGCTTGTTGAAGTCGGTGGTGTCGACGGTGACGTCGACGTCGGAGCAGCTGATCTTCTGGTTGGCGATGCTTGCGACCGCAGCCTGGTGGGCGTCGCTGCGTGCGGTCTGGGCGTCGCGGGCGATCGACGCGGACCGGGCCCCGTCCGCGGCAGCTGTTTGAAGTGCCTCGTGGGTGGTGGCGGTTCGCCCGCCGAAGATGATCAGGCCGACAAAGAGCGCGAAGGCAGGTACGCCGATCGCCGATTCGATCGCCGCGGATCCGCGCTCGTCTCGTCGGCTCATGGTGTTCCCGCCGCGTTCGGAGCGGTGAGCCGCTCGACGGGGACTGTCGCGCTCTGGGTGATCCGGACCTTCCATCCCGGGATCACGCTCAGGCTGAAGCCGGTGACCGTGACGGTTGCGGTTGTCGCTGTGCGGCTCGCACTGGTCGAGGT
>NZ_LUNF01000015.1:0-16303 GCF_001626145.1 Aeromicrobium sp. REDSEA-S32_B7 | reverse complement strand
CCAGCACCAGGTCGACCTTGCCCGACTGCAGGAACGGCTCACGGTTGTCGGAGATGGTCTCGACCCACTCGATCTTGTCAGGCTCGATGCCGAGCTGGCCGGCGATGATCTTGCCGAGCTCCGGGTCGATGCCGGTCGGCGTGTCCGACCCGGCGGCGCGGAAGCCGACACCGGGCTGGTCGAACTTCACGCCGATCTTGACCGTGCCGGCCTCGGCCAGGTCGGCCATGCGCGTGCCAGCCTCGAAGTCCGGGCTGTCGACGACCTCGTACTCGTTGCCGGACGCGGTCGTGCCGTCGTCCTCGCCTGCGTTGCCGCAGGCCGACGCGGCCAGTACGACCGCCGCCGCGACCGCGGCCAGCTTGATGGTGCGCACCTTCATGGTGTGTTCCCCTCGATCGGTTGGTTGGGTACTTCCAGGAGGCTCAGTGGTTGAGGATCTTGCCGAGGAAGTCCTTCGCACGGTCGGAGCGCGGAGCGCTGAAGAACTCGTGCGGGGTGTTCTGCTCCACGATCCGGCCGTCGGCCATGAACACGACGCGGTCGGCGGCCGTGCGGGCGAAGCCCATCTCGTGGGTGACGACGATCATCGTCATGCCGCCCCGGGCGAGGTCGACCATCGTGTCGAGGACCTCCTTGATCATCTCCGGGTCCAGCGCCGACGTCGGCTCGTCGAAGAGCATGACCTTCGGCTCCATGGCCAGCGACCGCGCGATCGCGACCCGCTGCTGCTGGCCTCCGGAGAGCTGGGCCGGCAGCTTCTGCGCCTGCGAGTCGACGCCGACCCGGCGCAGCAGCTCCATGGCGCGCGCCTCGGCGTCGGACTTCGACTGTCCGCGCACCTTGATCGGGCCAAGGGTCACGTTCTCGAGCACCGTCTTGTGGGCGAAGAGGTTGAAGGACTGGAACACCATCCCGACGTCGGCGCGCAGCTGGGCGAGGGCCTTGCCCTCGGCCGGCAACGGCTCGCCGTCGACGGTGATCTCGCCCGCGTCGATCGTCTCGAGGCGGTTGATCGTCCGGCAGAGCGTCGACTTGCCCGAGCCCGACGGCCCGATCACGACGACGACCTCGCCGCGTGCGACGTCGAGCTCGATGTCCTGCAGCACATGCAGGGACCCGAAGTGCTTCTGGACCCCCCGCATGGCCACCATGGGTGTGTCAGCCATGGCCGACAACCTATCCGCGACACCGCCCCGTCCTGCAAGTCCGCAATCGAATCGTCACCTGAAGCGACGGCCGGCGGGACGTCGGCAACCGTCCGGACACACGTCGGCCGCCGTCGCAGGGGAGCTGCGCACGGCGGCCGACGTCTCAGGACCGCGAGGGTGGGAGACCTACTCGCGGTAGCGCGGCTGGCTCTGCGGGTTGAGCTCCTTGAACCTCACCCGCTCGGCTCCCTTGATGCGACGGTCGTCGACGCGGAACACCTCGAAACCTCGCTGGATCTCGTTGGAGTAGATGTGGCCGTTGTAGTAGTACGTCGACCACGGACCGCCGACCACGAGACGCTCGGCGTCGTTCGGGCCACGGTCGTGCCACGCGATCTCCTTCGGGTTGGCCGAGTCGGTGAAGTCGTACATCGACCAGCCACCCTGGTACCAGGCCTGGACCATGATGTCCTTGCCCTTCACCGGGACCAGCGAGCCGTTGTGGGCGACGCAGTTCTCGGTGTTGGCCTGGGTCCGGGGAATCTTGTAGTAGCTCTTGAACTCCAAGTCGCCGGAGCGGGTGATGTCGTAGATCCCGTTGGCGCCCTTGGTGTCGCCGACCGTCGGGTTGCAGGTGGGCGCGCCACCGCCGCCCAGCTCGTCGGTGAACACGACCTTCGTGCCGTCGTTGTTGAAGGTCGCCGAGTGCCAGAACGCGAAGTTCTCGGTGTCGCGGACGTTCTCGGTGACCTTCGGCTTCTCCCGGTCCTCGATGTCGAGCAGGATGCCGTCGCCCATGCAGGCGCCCGCCATGATGTCCTTGCTCGGGTAGGCCGTGAGGTCGTGGCAGCCGCTCGTCTCCCGCGAGTACCCGCCGGCCGGGTTGCCGCCGTCGGGGAACAGCACGGGCTGGGAGATCATGCGCGCCGTGGACGGCTTCTTCAGCGGCACCTTGACGACGCTGATGGAGTCCAGCGGCGGCTGGCAGTCCGGGAACGCCGCGTTCGGCGCGTACGAGGACACGTAGACGTAGAGGTCGTCGACCTTGCCCTTGCCCTTCGCGCCCTTGCTCTTGCCGGGCGCGAGCGTGTGCGTGTGCGAGCCGCACGGCGTCTCGACCGCGGCCACGTACTCCGGACGGCGCGGGTCGGAGATGTCGAAGACCTTGATGCCCTCCCACGAGTCCTTGATGGTCGCCGACTGGGCGGTGCTCTCGCACGAGGAGTCGCTGCGCGAGGAGTCGGTGCTGAGGATGAGCACGTCGTCGTACACGGAGACGTCGTTCTGGGCCCCGGCGCACACGACCTGCGCGACGGTCTTCGGCTTCGCCGGCTTGGAGATGTCGTACACCGTGAAGCCGTTGTAGTTGCCGGCGAAGGCGTACTTGCCCTGGAACGCGAGGTCGCTGTTGAGGGCATCCTCCGAGGCGAAGGCGCCCTGCTTGGCGATGGTGGCGAGGCGCTTGACGTTGGCGCTGCTGGCCTCCTCGCCGGGTGCGAGGTCGACGCCGCTGGCGTTCATCCGCGCCGTGTCGTTGCCGGGCAGGCAGTTGCCGGCGAGGCGGTCGGCCTCCGACAACGTGCGCTCGCCCTTGCACTCCTTCGAGGGACGGGTCTCGACCCGTTCCTCGGTCCTCTCCTCGGCCACGGCGGCCAAGGGCGAGAGCAGTGCGGTGGTGAGCGCGCCGGTGGCGGCGGCTCCGAGCAGGGCCGTCGTGGCCCGTCTGCGTGCATGACGCATGTGGTGTGTCCTTCCCCCGATGTCCGGCTATCCTCACCCGAAAGCCGTCACGGCGACAAGGGCCCGCGCGGGTCCGTCGATGACGATCTGATGACGGCTCCACTTCGGGGGAAGGGGACTCGGATGCGACGACCTCTGCGGGGCGTCACGGTGGCACTGGCCGCGTCGGCGGTGCTGCTCTCGGGCTGCTCGGGCGACGACCGGTCACGGCAGGTCGACGGTGCCGTGATCCAGCCGGGCAAGCCGGGGGAGAAGGCCGAGGTGCTCGACGAGGCGCCCGAGATCGAGCGGGCGCGGGCGAACGACGCCGACGTCGAGTTCGTGCAGATGATGATCCCGCACCACGCGCAGGCGTTGCAGATGGCCCAGCTCGCCCCCGACGCGCGGGGGAGCAAGGCCGTGCGCACCATGGCCGACCGCATCGACGGGGCCCAGCGCCCCGAGATCGTCTTCATGGCCGGGTGGCTCACCGACCAGGGTCTCGACGCGCCGACGAAGGAGCAGATCGAAGGTGGCAACATCCCGATGGGCCGCCACGGTGGCCACGGCTCGCACGGCGGCGACGTCCACGACATGGCCGGGATGGCGAGCGAGGCGCAGCTGGAGGAACTCGAGGCCTCGCGCGGGAAGGACTTCGACCGGCTGTTCCTGGAGCTGATGATCATGCACCACCAGGGCGCCATCGAGATGGTCGACACGGTGGTGCGCGAGGGTGCGGACCTGCAGGTCAACGAGCTGGCGACCAGCATCGCGGCGGACCAGACGGCCGAGATCGACCGCATGCGTCAGCTGCTCGCCGACCTCTGAGGCCGGCGTTCGCGTCGCGGTCGGGCCCGACCCGTGTGAGCGTGGAGGCACGTCCCGCCCACTCCAAGGAGCCTTCGTGCCCATCGCCGCCACCGACTTCGCCCACGTCCGCCTCACCGTCCGCGACATCGACGTCTCGCGCCGCTTCTACGACGACGTCTTCGGCTTCGACGTCGCGTTCGAGCTGCCGGAGGACCCCGACGAGCAGACGCGGGAGCAGCTCTCCTTCCTCTTCGGTGGCGTGATCTACCAGTTCCCCGGAGGACTCCTCGGCCTGCGCCCGGTCGCTCCAGGCGACGACTCCTTCGACGAAGACCGGATCGGGCTCGACCACCTCAGCCTCGCCGTCGCCGACCGCGCTGCGCTCGACCACGCCGTCGCGGTGCTCGACGACCTCGGCATCCTGCACGAGGACGTCAAGGACGTCGGCGGGCAGGCGATCCTGGAGTTCCGAGACCCCGACGGGATCGCGCTGGAGATCGCCGCTCCGACGTCCTGACCGTGCCGGTGACGGTCGTGAAGTTTTCACGATCGTGACCTTCGGGTGGTTGCGCCCCGCATCCACCGCGTGTGACGGTGTCCGACGGTCCTCCATCGGGGAGGAACCTCTCACGGTGGAGGATGTCGGATGAAGAAGTGGATGTCCGGTGCGCTCGCGATCGTCTCGGTCGGCGCGCTCACGCTCGCGCTGCCCGCGACGGCGGAGGCAGCACCGCCGAGCGCTGCGGCCCAGGCGCCGTCGGTCAGCTGGGGCTCGTGTGCGTCGTTCGGTGACAGCGGCCCGGGGCTCGTGCGCGCCGGTGCCCAGTGCGCCCGCGTCAAGGTGCCGCTCGACTACGCGAAGCCGCGCGGCACGAAGATCACCATCGCGATCTCGCGCGTGAAGCACACGGTGGCCCGCAGCAAGTACCAGGGTGTCGTGCTCGTGAACCCGGGCGGACCGGGCGGCTCTGGCCTCGGCCTGTCGCGCCTGGGCGGCGCGATCCCGAAGAACGCCGGTGCAGCCTACGACTGGATCGGCTTCGACCCGCGAGGCGTCGGCCAGAGCGCTCCGGCCGTCTCGTGCGACCCGAACTACGGCGGGTACGACCGTCCCCGCTACGAGCCGAGCACCACCGAGATCCGCGACGCGTGGTTCGCGCGCACGAACGCCTACACGACGGCGTGCGCCGAGAAGAACGGGCCGATCCTCGACCACCTCACGACCCGTGACGTGGCGAAGGACCTCGACCAGATCCGCATCGCGCTCGGCCAGAAGCGGATCAACTACTACGGCTTCTCCTACGGCACCTACCTCGGCCAGGTGTACTCCTCGCTGTTCCCGTCGCACGTGCGCCGCATGATCTTCGACGGCACGGTCGACCCGCGCGACGTCTGGTACCAGGGCAACCTGAACCAGAACGAGCCGTTCGACAAAAACGTGAACCGCTGGTTCGCCTGGATCGCCCGCTACGACGACGTCTACCACCTCGGCACGACCACCCGCGCCGTCCGCAACCTCTTCTACGACACGCAGGAGAAGCTCTACGACGAGCCCGTCGCGGACGCCGACGGCAACCGTCTGGGTGGCAGCGAGTGGAACGACTCCTTCCTGTACGCCGGCTACTACCAGTCGACGTGGACCGACCTGGCGCAGGTCTTCTCCGACTTCGTCAACCAGGGCGACGTCGCGTCGCTGAACGCCGCGTACCTCGACGCGAGCGGCTACGGCGACGACAACGGCTACGCGGTGTACCTGGGCGTCCAGTGCACGGACGCCGCCTGGCCGACGAGCTGGGAGAAGTGGGCGCGCGACAACTGGGCGCTCGACGCGATCGCCCCGTTCGAGACGTGGGCGAACGCCTGGTACAACGAGCCGTGCCGCCACTGGCCGGCCAAGGCGCACCAGCCCGTCCGGGTGAAGGGCGCGAAGTCGACGAGCGTGCTGATGATCAACGAGACGTACGACGCCGCCACGCCCTACGCGGGCAGCATCGAGGTCCGCAAGCGCTACCCCGGCGCGCGCCTGGTGGCGGTCTCCGGCGGCACGACGCACTCGGGGTCGCTCGGCGGCAACGCGTGCACCGACAACCGCATCGCCGACTACCTGCTCACCGGCAAGCTGCCGCGACGGGTGTCGGGCAACCGCGCCGACGTCGTGTGCCAGCCGCTCCCGCAGCCGGTGCCCGAGCAGGCGACCGCCCGCACGCAGAGCGCCACCCCGGCGCCGAGCGAGCTGCGCCAGCAGATGCAGCGGGACGCCATCCGTCCCTGACCTGCGACCCACCACGGGCGTCGGCGTTCGGTGACCTCACGGTCGCTGGGCGCCGGCGCCCGCCGTCGTCCAAGGGGTGCCGCCCGGCACGTACGATTGAGCGGTCATGACTGCTGCAGCGACGCCGACGGCGAAGACCTACGAGGTGCGCACCTACGGGTGCCAGATGAACGTCCACGACAGCGAGCGGCTGTCGGGGCTCCTGGAGACCGCGGGGTACGCCAAGCACACGTCGGACGCCGACGGGGGCGCCGCGATCCCCGACCTCGTCGTGTTCAACACGTGCGCGGTGCGGGAGAACGCCGACAACAAGCTGTACGGGAACCTCGGGCACGTCGCGAGTCTCAAGGCCCAGCACCCCGGCATGCAGGTGGCCGTCGGGGGCTGCCTCGCGCAGAAGGACCGCGACACCATCACGAAGCGTGCGCCCTGGGTCGACGTCGTCTTCGGCACGCACAACATCGGCTCGCTCCCGGTCCTGCTCGAGCGGGCGCGGGTGCAGGAGGAGTCGCAGGTCGAGATCCTCGAGTCGCTCGAGGTCTTCCCGTCGACGCTGCCCACCAAGCGTGACTCCGTGTTCGCCGCCTGGGTCTCCATCAGCGTCGGCTGCAACAACACGTGCACCTTCTGCATCGTCCCCGCCCTGCGCGGCAAGGAGAAGGACCGCCGGCCCGGCGACGTGCTCGCGGAGGTCGAGGCGCTCGTCGCCGACGGCGTCGTCGAGGTGACGCTGCTCGGCCAGAACGTCAACGCCTACGGCGTGGAGCTGGGCGACCGGTTCGCGTTCGGCAAGCTCCTGCGCGCGTGCGGGGAGATCGAGGGCCTGGAGCGGGTGCGCTTCACGAGCCCGCACCCGAAGGACTTCACCGACGACGTCATCGCCGCGATGGCCGAGACGCCCAACGTCATGCCGCAGCTGCACATGCCGCTGCAGTCCGGCTCCGACCGGGTGCTGAAGGCGATGCGGCGCTCCTACCGCAAGGAGAAGTACCTCGGCATCCTCGACCGCGTGCGCCAGGCGATGCCCGACGCCGCGATCACCACCGACATCATCGTCGGGTTCCCCGGCGAGACCGAGGAGGACTTCGCCGAGACGCTCGACGTCGTCCGGCAGGCGCGCTTCGCGAGCGCGTTCACCTTCCAGTACTCGCGCCGGCCGGGCACGCCCGCCGCCGACCTGCCCGAGCTGCCCAAGGAGGTCGTGCAGGAGCGCTACATGCGCCTCGCCGCCGCCGTCGAGGAGACCGCCTGGGCGGAGAACCAGCGGCTCGAGGGCCGCACCGTCGAGCTGCTCGTCTCCGACCACAGCGCCGCCGGCGGCCGCAAGGACCACGAGACCCAGCGCCTCACCGGTCGCGCGCGCGACAACCGGCTCGTGCACTTCGCGCCCGGCGGGCACGACGTGCGCCCCGGCGACCTCGTCGAGGTCACCGTCACGCACGCCGCACCGCACCACCTCGTCAGCGACGCCGACGTCGTCTCCTACCGCCGCACACGGGCCGGCGACGCGTGGGAGGCTCGCCAGGGACGTACCGAGGTGCGCCCCGCGGTCTCCCTCGGCATGCCGTCGCTCGGCGTTCCGGCCCCGTTGCCGGTCGTCGACGCCCCCGCCTGCGCCCGCTGACCCCTCGCTGAGCTCGGCGGGGCCGCGGGCGGCAGGGCAGGCAGGTCAGAAGGTCGAGTACAGCTCCTCGCCCGCCCGGCGCGACGGTGGTGCCGCCAGCTGCTCGCCCGGCACCTGCAGGGGGATTCCCGGCGGGTAGGCGATGATGTACCGCTCGTCGCCGCAGGAGCACTCCGGGGCATCGAGGCAGCACACGCTCTCCAACGCCTCGACCAGCAGGTCGACCTGCTCCGGGGTCACGCCGACGTGCATCGTGAACAGCAGCGTCGAGCCGTCCTGCCGCGAGACGAAGATGCCGTACTCGTCGAACAGGGCTGCGCGCACCTCCTGGGCGCGCTCGGGCGTCCCGAGGTCGAGGTGCACCTTCATCGGGTCCGCGAGGTACGCGCTCGTGGTGGCCACCGGCCGGTGCTCGGCCAGCCACGGGACCCGGCGCGCGAGCTCCCTGAGCCGGTCGGCCTGCGCGAGGGCTCGCTCGACGAGGGCGGTCCCCTCGGCGACGGCGTGGGCGCGCGCGATGTCGAGGCTCGCGAGCACCGGCAGCGACGGGCTCGTGGTGTGGACGCGGTACAGCGCCGCGCGCACGGTGGCCTTGAGCGTGTCCGGCCCGATGACGTGCAGGTACGAGCCCTGCCTCAGTGCGAGCATCGACTTGTGGGTCGAGTGCGTCACGAGGAACGACGCCGGCCAGTCGGGGTGCTCCGCGAGCGTCTCGCGGATCGCGTGGATGGCGGTGAGCCGCCGCAGCCACGGGTGGAACGCGTGGATCGCCGTCCAGGCCTCGTCGACGAGCACCCGGCAGCCCGACTCGGCGGTCAGCTCCTGCAGCGCGCCCAGGAAGCGACGCATCTGCACCAGGGACCCGTCGTAGGCGGACACCCCGACGACCACGACGTCGACCTCCACCCCGGCGGCCTTCGCCTCGCGCAGCGCGGTGATGACGCCGTGCTCGGTGTCCGTCGGCGACGTCGGTGCGTACAGGACGTCGGCGCCGAGGCGGTCGAGGGCGAAGTGGATGGACTGGTGCACCGAGCGGTCGACGAGCACCCTGGCGCCGGCGACGCGCAGCGCCTCCAGCGCCACCTGGTTGGCGCCCGTCGTGCCCGTGGTCACGTACTGGGTGTCGTCGGCGCCGAAAGCCTCGGCCGTCAGCCGCCGCGACCGCGCCAGCTGGCGGTGGGCGCGGAAGAAGGAGTCGAGCTCGGGCGAGCCGAGGGTCAGCTCGGTCGCCAGGTAGCTCCCGAAGAGCCGGCGGGTGCGCTCAGCGAGTGCGGAGTCGTCGCCGTCGGGCGCGTGGGCGAGCGAACCGATGGGCAGCGCGTGGAACGAGGCGATGCCGGCCCCGGCATGTCGGTCGAGGGCGTCCGCGTACGGGGTCTCGGTCAGGCGACGGCGCTGCGCAGTGGTCCACATGGCATTCCTCCACGGTCATGGCCCCCCGATGGGGCTGCTCCTCCAGGGTGCGCCCGGACCGAGGTGAACGCCGTTCAGGACGCCACAGAAGAGCATCAAGATTCCGTGAGGATCTCGTGAGAGGACCATGAGTGCCACCCGTCACGCGCCTGGTGCGGCGGTCGGGGCTGGTACCCGTCAGACCTGCAGCGTCGGGTGCAGGGCGGTCATCGTCACGCGCTCGCGACGCTTCGCCGCCAGCGCGGTGAGGGCGAGGGCACCCACGGCGAACACGACCAGCACGAAGACGTCGAACGCGACACCCGTGGTGCCGCCCGCCGTCGCCGCGCGGAGCCCGTGCACGGCGTACGTCATGGGGAGCAGCGCGTGGAGGAAGCCGAAGAACGACGGTGAGGTCTCGATCGGGTAGGTCCCGCCCGCAGCGGTCAGCTGCAGGCAGACGAACACGATCGCCAGGAAGCGTCCAGCCCCGCCGAACCAGGCGATGAAGGTCTGGTTGATGGCCGTGAACACCAGCCCGGTGAGCAGCGCCAGACCGAGCAGCAGGCCAGGTTGCGAGGCGTCGACGCCGACGATCCCGAGCAGCACGCCGACCAGCAGCACGGCCTGCACGACCGACAACGCAGCTCCGGGCACGAACCCGGCCAGCGCCGTGCGTACAGCGCTCGTCGTCGAGGCGATCGCGCGCGCGGAGACCGGGCGCAGCAGGAGGTAGATCGACATGGCGCCCACCCACAGCGCGAGCGCCATGAAGTACGGCGCGAGGCCCTCGCCGTAGGACGCGACGGCGTTGAGCCGGTCGGCGGCGTCGGTGACCGGGGTGGCCGCGGTCTTGGCGAGCTTCTCGCGCTGGTCCTTCGTGTAGTCGGGCACCTGCTCGCTGCCGTCGGTCAGGCCGTCCTGCAGTCGCAGTGCGCCGTCGCGCAACGCGCCTGCGCCGTCGCTGAGCTGGTCGGCACCGTCGGTCAGACGGCTGGCTCCGCTCGCGAGCCGATCTGCACCACCGGCCGCCTCGCGCGCGCCGGTGGCCAGCTGAGACGTGCCGGACTGCAGCTGGTCGGCGCCGTCGGAGGCCTGGCCGATCGCCCCGACGAGGGTCGGGACGTTGTCGGCGAGCTGGCGGTTGCCGGCGGCGACGCGCTGCGCCCCGTCGTTCAGGCGCGCCGACTGCCGTCCGATCTCGTCGGCGCGCCCGGTCACGGTGCCGACCTGCGTGCGGGCCGCCGCGGCGGCGTCGGCGCCGGCGTCGAGGTTCGCGCACGTGGCCGCAGGGACGCCGTCGGCGCGGCACCGCTGCGCGGCGTCGCGCAGCGACGTCTCCAGGGTCTGCAGCTGTTGTTGGACCTGGCCGGTGCTGCCGTTGATGCCGCCCACCACGCGTTGGACGACGGCGTCGAGCTGCGCCACGCCTCCCGCGACCTGCTCCGCCCCGTCGGCGAGCTGGCGGGTCTGCCCGGGCAGGGGAGCGGTGCGCTCCTGCAGCTGGTCGAGACCGTTCGCGAGCTGTCCGGCGCCGGCGTCGAGCCGCTCCGCACCGCCCGCGAGCTGCCGGTTCCCGTCGGCGAGCGTCGCCGCACCGCTGCTGAGCTGACGGGTGCCGTCGGCCAGCTGGTCGGCTCCGGTGCCGAGCCGGCCGGCGCCGTCGGCGAGCGTGCCCGCGCCGTCGGCCGCCTCCTCCAGGGAGCTCTTGATGTCGGTGAAGCCGAGGTAGAGGTTGTCGAGGTAGGTGCGCGTGACCTGGGCGTTCAGCGACGACTTCGCGGCCTCGAGGATGCGGTCGGCGATCTGGCCGTTCACGAAGTTGACGGCGTCGTTCGTCTTCAGGTCGAGCCGGCCCTGGACCGCCGCGTCGGGGTCGCCGCTCGTCGACGTCGCCGCCTTCGACAGGTCGCGCGGGATCGTGAGGACCGCCTTGTAGCGACCGTCGGCCAGACCGCTGCGGGCGTCGGAGGGGTCGGTGAGGACCCAGTCGTAGTTGTTGCGGTCGTCGTTGCCGACGAGGTTCGCGGCGAGCTGACGGCCGACGGCCACGGGCTGCTTCTCGCCGTCACGGCCGGCGACCTCGACCATCTGGTCCTCGTTGACGACGGCGGCCTTCACGTGGTCGAGCCGACCGGTCGGGTCGATGTTGGCCCAGATGTACAGCGCGCCGTAGAAGAGCGGGACGATCGCGACGGCGAGCACGGCCAGGCGGGTGAGCCGGCTGCGACGGAACCGCGCGAGCTCGAACCAGGGGAGGGAGGGGGTGGGCAGCATCAGATCATCAGCTCATCGAGAGTGCGTCGGGTGTCGAGCTCCAGCAGGTGGAGCCGCGGGGACGGGGCGGGGGCAGAGGTGGCCGACTGCACGCTCGCGACGAGCGCGGTCGGCCGGTCCTCCAGCAGGTGCGCGAGGGTCGACCAGAGCAGGTCGACGTGCTCGGTGGCGCGCAGGTCGTCGGCGTCGTCGACGACGAGCACCTCCGGTCGGGCCAGCAGGCCGAGCACGATCCCCAGCGTCTTGCGCTCCAGGCGCGAGAGGTCGGAGACGAGTGTCGAGCCCTCGACGTCGGTGAACGGCAGCCCGTGCTCGACGTGGGCCGCCTCGAGGGCCTGGTTCATCAGCCCACGCACGGGCGCGACCTTCGACCGCGAGACCCACAGGCCGAGGGTGCGGATCGACAGCCGCTCGGCGACGTGCTGGTCGACGGTGAGGTTCGGGTCGAGGTCGTTGACGTCGCGGAACTCCGCGAGCGAGACCTTGCGGCGGACGTCGCGCGCCTCCTGCGGGAGGAGGTGGCCGGCCACGCGCAGCCGTCCCTCGTCGAAGGCCATGCGCCCGGCGAACGTGAGCAGCAGCGCGGTCTTGCCGCTGCCGCTCGGCCCGTGGACCACGAGCCACTCGCCGGCCGGCAGCTCCGTGGTGACGTCGTTGTAGACGATGCCCTCCGGCGTCGCGAGCGTGAGCCCGGCGGCGGAGACGGCAGCGGTCGAGTGCGGACGCGGCCAGGTCTCGAGCTCGACCCGGCGGTGCAGCGCCTCGCCCTCGACGTCGACATGGGGCAGGCGCGTGGCCAGCCAGCGGGGGAGCCACCACGATCGGTGACCGGCGAAGCGCATGACGGACGGCACGAACAGCATCCGCACGAGGAACGCGTCGGCGAACACCCCCACGGCGAGCGCGAAGGCGATCGGCTTGATGTTCTCGTCGCCCTCGGGGACGAACGCCGCGAAGACCGCGAGCATGATCACCGCCGCTGCGGTGACGACCCGCGAGCTGCCGACGAAGCCCTCGACGATCGCCTCGTCGGGGTCGCCGGTGCGCACGTACTCCTCCTTCATGCGCGAGACCAGGAACACCTCGTAATCCATCGACAGGCCGAACAGCACGGCCATGAGCAGGATCGGCAGGAAGGAGATGAGCGGTCCGGTGTCCTGCAGGTGCACGAGGTCGGCGAGCCAGCCCCACTGGAACACCGCGACGACGGCACCGAACGCAGCACCCGTGGAGAGCAGGAACCCGAGCGTCGCCTTGAGGGGGATGAGCAGGGAGCGGAAGACCACCATGAGCAGCAGCACCGACAGGCCCACGACGAGCAGGCCGAAGGGCAGGAGGGCGTCCTGGAGGCGCTCGGACACGTCGATGCCGACGGCGGTCAGCCCCGTGACCGACACGTCCACGCCGTGCTCCTGCTCCCAGCGGGGCGCCTCGGCCCGGATCCGCTGCACGAGGTCGGCGGTCTGGGGCGACGCGGGACCCGTCGTCGGGATCACCTGGATGACGGCGGTGTCGGCGGAGCGGTTCGGGGTGGCGAGACCGATGGTCTCCACGCCCTTCGTCGCCCGCAGGTCGCGCTCGACGTCGTCGACGACGCCGAGCGGGTCGTTGGAGGTGATCACGTCGAGCTTGACGAGCAGCGGTCCGTTGTAGCCGGGGCCGAGGTGCTGGTCGACGAGGTCGTAGGCCTCGCGCTGCGTGCTGCCGGTCGGCGCGCTGCCGTTGTCGGGGAGGGCGAGCTGCAGGTCCTTCACCGGCAGGGTCCCGACGGCGAGCACACCGACCACGACGACCATCGCGACCGCCGGGAAGCGGGTGGTCAGGCGCACCCAGCGTCGCGAGAAGCCGCCAGCGGGCTTCTCCTTCGCCGTGGGCTGCAGGCGGTCGCCGGCCCGGCCGAGCAGGGCCGGCAGCAGGGTCAGCGCCACGGCGACGGCCACGGCCACCGAGACGGCGCCGCTGATGCCCATGACGGTGAGGAAGGGGATGCCGGCGACGAACAGGCCGACCAGCGCGATCATCACCGTGACGCCCGCGAAGACCACGGCGGATCCGGCCGTCGCGACGGCGCGCCCGACGGCCTCGTCGGCCGGGATGCCGTCGGCCATGAGCTCGCGGTGCCGCGAGACGATGAACAGCGCGTAGTCGATCCCCACCGCCAGCCCGATCATGAGGGCCAGGAGCGGGGCGGTCGAGCTGATCGTCAGGAAGCCGGTGGCGGTCCACAGCAGCTCCATCGTCACCACCACGCCGACGAGGGCGGTGATGATGGGCAGGAAGGCCGCACGCCACGACCGGAACATCCGGTAGAGCACGACGAGCGCCACGACGACACCGATCACCTCGATGATCGAGAGCTTCGGCCCCGTGTTGGAGAAGGCGTCACCGCCGAACGCGACCGTGTAGCCGGCGTCGTCGAGGCTGGTGCCGGTCTGCTGGAGGTCGCTCTTCAGACGCTCGGTCACCCCGCCGAGGTCGCCGGCGAGGGAGACCTGGATCTGGGCGGCGCGGTCGTCGCGCGAGATCGAGGCGGCTCGTGCCAGCTCGTCGTAGGGGGAGGTCACGGAGGTGACGCCGTCGACCCGCTCGAGGGCGGCGACCGTGCGACCGACGAGTGCCTTCGACGTGGGCGACTCGATCGACGTGCCGTCGGGGGCCACCACCACGGCGTAGGCGGTGAGGCCCGACAGCTCCGGGAAGGTGCGGCCGAGGTCGACGAAGGCGTCGTTGGCCTCGGTGCCGGGGACGTCGAACTCGTCGCGCGTCCCGTCGCCGAGCGCGAGCGCGGCACCGGCGCCGATCAGCGCGACCAGGAACCAGGCGAGGAGGACGCGACCGGGCCGCAGGAAGCACCGGCGTCCGAGCTCGTACAGGGAGGACGACATGTCCATCACGATACGGTTCTGTATTGAATACATCAATGTATCCTGATGTCGTGTCCACCACGCCTGACGCCGTCGCCGGCCGCCCCGACGAGTCCGCGCCCGCCGACGCGGTCTCGCGCCGCCGGGCCGCCACCCGCGAGCGCCTGCTCGACGCTGCCCGGTCCCTGTTGGTGCGCGAGGGGCTGCAGGGGGTGTCCGTCGAGCGGCTGTGCGAGGAGGCCGGCTTCACGCGCGGCGCCTTCTACTCCAACTTCACGTCGAAGGACGAGCTCGTGGTGGCCCTGACGGAGCGGGAGCGGGAGCGCGTCCTGGCCATGCTGAAGGAGGCGGCCGACCTCACCACCCTCGACGGCCTCGGGGCGGAGGAGGCCGCCGGCGTCATCCTCGAACGGTTCCTGCTGCTGCAGCCCCCGGACCGCGACGACTTCCAGCTCCACCTCGAGATGCAGCTGAGGGGCCTGCGCGGAGACGTGGGCGGCGACGTGTTCGTCGGCTGGTGGAACGCCGTGCTCGACGGCATCGGCGATGTGCTCACCTCCGCCCTGGCCGCGTTCGACCTGCGGCTCACCCTCGACGTCCGTGAGGTGTGCACGATCCTCATGGGCACGTGGGACGCCCTGGTCCTCGGTTCCCTGGTCGACGACCGTCCTGTCGACGTCGAGGCCATGCGCGTCGCCCTGCCGCGGATGCTGCTCTCCTTCACCCAGCCCGCCTGAGTCGCGCGGCGCGCTCGACGACCCTGCCCCGCGCCGGTGCGGCAGGATGGTTCCATGGCCATCCAGATCGCCCAGGACCCCGCCGCCGACCAGGTGCTCAGCGCCGACCCGTTCGCCCTCCTCGTCGGCATGCTGCTCGACCAGCAGTACCCGATGGAGCACGCGTTCCGCGGCCCGGCGAAGATCCTCGACCGGTTCGGCACGCTCGACCCGGCCGCGATCGCGACGGCCGAGCCCGACGCCTTCGCCGACCTCTGTGCGACCCCGCCGGCGATCCACCGGTACGGACGGTCCATGGCCGGACGGGTGCAGGCCCTCGCGCAGGTCGTGGTGGAGGAGTACGACGGCGACGCCTCCCGCATCTGGACGGACGCGAAGTCCGGCGAGGCGCTGTTCGCGCGGCTCACCGCACTGCCCGGGTACGGCGAGCAGAAGGCCAAGATCTTCGTCGCCCTGCTCGCCAAGCAGCTCGACGTGAAGCCGCGCGGCTGGACCACCGTCTCCGGCGACTACAGCAAGAAGGGCTACCGGTCGGTCGCCGACGTCGTCGACGCCGACTCGCTCAAGAAGGTCCGCGACTTCAAGAAGGCGGCGAAAGCGAAGGCGAAGGCCGAGTCCGGTCGGTCCTGACGTACGTCGGGCGCGTCAGACGCTGACGTCCTGGTACGCGAACGGGTCGACGAGCGTCGCCGGCACCTGGCAGGTGCCCTGGGCCGCGCGGTCCATGCGCTGCTCCAGCCCGCTGCCGTCGGCCGCGGTCGGCGGTCGGAAGTCGCCGCGGAAGCCGCCCGAGACCTGACGGGCGTACTGCTCGCGGGCGGCGAGGAGCGTCTCCCAGTCGGTGAGCCAGGCCTCCAGCGGACGGTCGGCTCGGCGCACGGCCGGCGACAGCGTGCGCACGCGGTCGATCATCCGCCGCACCTCGAGGTTCTGGTCGGCCAGCTGGGCGCCGCGCAGCCGCGCCGGACCGTCGACCCGTACCTGCGCCACGGCCGACGTCATGATGCCGCAGGCCTGCGCGACCATGCGGGTCACGCGCGGGTCGTCCAACGTGCCGCGCGTGTCCTGGGACCTCGCCTGCAGCGCCACCCCCACCGCCCCGACCGCGACGAGCACCGCCACGAGCGGACCGACGACGGCCAGACGCCGCCACCCCCGCGCCACGGGCGCCGGTGCGTAGCGCCAGACGTCCTCGTCTGGGAGGTAGGAAGGCACGTCGTCATCGTGCCACGCGACGACCGGCGCGGCGGCTCGAGCGGGGGCCGTGGCGTCAGTCCTCGCCGAGCGCCGAAGGGCTCGACCAGCGGGCCCGCGAGGTCCCGCCTACGCTCGCCCCGTGACGCGTCTGGCCTTCTGCTCCCACCCGCCTGTGCTACCGGCCGGGTCCCTCGTCGGCGACGTCGAGGAGGCGGGGGCGTTGCGCGACGCCTCGCTCGACGCGATCCGCGACCTCGTGG
>NZ_LUNF01000149.1:0-10217 GCF_001626145.1 Aeromicrobium sp. REDSEA-S32_B7 | reverse complement strand
GCCCGCGGGTGAGATCTCGGTGATGCTGGGTCCGTCGGGTACGGGCAAGTCGGTGTTCCTGAAGTCGCTGATCGGTCTGCTGAAGCCCGACGAGGGCCACATCTGGATCGAGGGCGTCGACATCGCGACGTGCAAGGAGAAGGACCTCTACGAGATCCGCAAGCTGTTCGGCGTGCTGTTCCAGGACGGCGCCATGTTCGGCTCGATGAACCTCTTCGACAACTGCGCGTTCCCGCTGCGCGAGCACACCCGCAAGTCCGAGTCCGAGATCCGACAGATCGTCATGGACAAGATGGACATCGTGGGTCTGGCCGGCGCGGAGATGAAGCTGCCCGGCGAGATCTCCGGCGGCATGCGCAAGCGCGCCGGCCTGGCGCGCGCCCTCGTCCTGGAGCCGGAGATCCTGCTCATCGACGAGCCCGACTCCGGCCTCGACCCGGTGCGCACCGCCTACATCAACCAGCTCTTCATCGACCTGAACGCGCAGATCGACGCGACGTTCCTGATCGTCACGCACGACATCAACTCCACGCGCACCGTCCCGGACAACATCGGCCTGCTCTACCACAAGCACCTGGCGATGTTCGGCCCGCGCGAGATGCTCCTGTCCTCGACCGAGCCGGTCGTGGCGCAGTTCCTCAACGCCCAGCGCGTCGGCCCGATCGGCATGTCCGAGGAGAAGGACGCCGCCGAGCTGGCCGCGGAGGCCGAGCTCGACATGCCGCCCCTGCCGCCGATCCCGCGCCAGCTCGAGCCCTCCGACGGTCGTCCGCGGGCCGGGCAGCGCGAGCCGGGCGCCTGGTGCCGCGAGCACGGGATCACGCCGCCCCCCGGCTCCTTCGAGGAGAACATGAGCCTCGCGCCGGGTGCCACGGCGTGAGCGCAACGAAGCTGACGGCTCCCGCACGCGTCGCGGGTGGGCTGTTCGCCTTCATGCTCGACGTCACCGTCGCGCTGTTCCGGCGTCCGTTCCAGCTCAAGGAGTTCCTGACGCAGGCGTGGTTCATCGTCACCGTGACGATCGTGCCCACCGCCCTCGTCTCGATCCCCTTCGGCGCGGTCATCGCGCTGCAGGTCGGCGGCCTCATCAAGCAGTTCGGCGCCCAGTCGTTCACCGGCTCCGCGGCCGTGCTCGCGGTGGTGCGCGAGGCCGGCCCGATCGCCACGGCCCTGCTGATCGCGGGCGCCGCCGGCTCGGCCATCGCCGCCGACTTCGGCTCGCGCAAGATCCGCGAGGAGCTCGACGCGATGATGGTGCTGGGCATCGACCCGATTCAGCGCCTCGTCGTGCCGCGCGTGCTCGCCTGCATGCTCATCGCCGTCTTCCTGAACGGGTTGGTGACCATCGTCGGCGTGGCGGGCGGCTACGTCTTCAACGTCGTCCTGCAGGACGGCACACCAGGGGCGTACCTGGCGTCGTTCACGGCACTCGCGCAGCTGCCCGACATCTACCAAGGCATGGTCAAGGCCGTCATCTTCGGCTACATCGCCGCGATCGTGGCCTCCTACAAGGGCATGAACGCCAAGGGCGGGCCGAAGGGCGTGGGCGACGCGGTGAACGAGGCCGTGGTGATCACGTTCCTCCTGCTGTTCATCGTGAACTTCTTCGTCTCGGCCATCTACATCCAGCTCGTGCCGCCGAAGGGGATGTGAGCATGGCGACCAAGGTCAGCGCGCTCTACGAGCGCCCCGCAGCCGCCCTGGAGGGCATGGGCACGCAGCTGCTCTTCTACCTGCGCGTCCTGCGCGCGGTGCCGTTCACCATCAAGAACTACAGCCGCGAGATCCTGCGGCTGCTCGCCGAGGTCACGCTCGGCTCCGGCGCGCTCGCCGTCATCGGCGGCACCGTCGGCGTCATCGTGGCCATGTGCTTCTTCACCGGTACCGAGGTCGGCATCCAGGGCTTCGCCGCGCTCGACCAGCTCGGCACGTCGGCCCTGTCCGGCTTCGTCTCGGCCTACTTCAACACCCGCGAGATCGCGCCGATCGTGGCCGGCATCGCCCTGGCCGCGACCGTCGGCTGCGGCTTCACCGCCCAGCTGGGCGCCATGCGGATCTCCGAGGAGGTCGACGCGCTCGAGGTCATGGCCGTGCCGTCGATGCAGTTCCTCGTCACGACCCGCGTGCTCGCCGGCCTCATCGCCGTCATCCCGCTGTACGTGGTCGGCCTGCTGTCCTCCTACTTCGCGACCCGGCTGACCATCACCCAGTTCCTGGGCCAGAGCACCGGCACCTACGACCACTACTTCCAGACGTTCCTGCCCCCGGGCGACGTGCTGTGGTCCTTCGGCAAGGTGCTGATCTTCGCCGTCGTCGTCATCCTCATCCACTGCTACTACGGCTACTACGCCTCCGGCGGCCCCGCCGGCGTCGGCGTGGCCGTGGGGCGCGCCGTCCGAACCTCGATTGTCGCGGTCAACGTCGTCGACCTGCTCGCCTCCATGGCGATCTGGGGCACGACCGTCACCGTCAGATTGGCGGGCTGACATGGCTGCCACACCCCTCGCCGAGCGCCCCACCAGCCTCAAGCTCCTCGGAGCCGCGCTGGTCGCGATCATGCTGTTCTTCATCTGGCTGACGTTCGCGTTCTTCTCCAAGACCTTCGTGGCCTACGACGACGTCACCGTCGACACCGGCACCGCCGGCCTCAACCTGCCCGAGAACGCCGACGTGAAGCTGCGCGGCATGATCGTCGGCGAGGTGCGCAAGGTCGAGCCGCACGACGGCGGGGTGCGCATCGTGCTCGGCATGAAGCCCGACCTCATCGACGAGGTGCCGGCCGACGTCACGGCCGAGATCGTCCCGAAGACGCTGTTCGGCGAGAAGTACATCGCCCTCATCCCCGCCGACGACGCCGGGCCGGAGAAGCTGAAGGCCGGCGACATGATCGCGCGGGCCGAGGTGCCGATCGAGGTCGAGCAGCTCCTCAACGACCTCTACCCGCTGTTGCAGGCGGTCGAGCCCGCCGAGCTGTCCTCGACGCTGACCGCGGTGTCGCAGGCGCTCGAGGGTCGCGGCGAGAAGCTCGGCCAGACGCTGGTCCAGGCCAACGAGTACCTGACCGCCCTCAACCCCGACGTCCCGACGCTCGTCACGGACCTCACCAAGCTCGGCACGGTCTCCGACGGCTACGCCGCGCAGATGCCGACCCTCGGCCGGCTGCTGCGCAACACGGTCGTCACCGGCAACACGGTGGTCGCCAAGCGCACCCAGCTCGCGGCGTTCTACAACGAGGGCACGCGCCTGGCGAACACCCTGACCGACTTCACGAAGGCCAACGGCGACAACCTCGAGGTCCTGGCCAAGCAGAACCGCGTCATCCTCGGCGTCACCGCCGAGTACGCGAGCAGCTTCCCGTGCTTCACCGGCGGCATGGCCACCGTGCTGCCGAAGCTGAACAGCGTGCTGCGCAACAACACGGTGCACATCGACCTCGAGACGCTGCCGCAGCAGCCGACCTACTTCGGCTTCGACGAGAACGCCCGCATCCCCAGCAACCGGCAGATCGAGCAGGCCCCGCAGGCCGACCCGAGCAAGGTCGAGTACATCGACGCGCCCGACAAGAAGCGCGGCAAGCTGCCCAACACGATCGGCGCCGTCTGCGAGGACCTCAAGATCTTCAAGCAGAACGCCGACGACCCGTCGAAGTGGCCCTACAGCAAGTCCGACCCGTTCGAGGTCTCCCCGGAGGTGTTCAAGCTGATCGGCGTGCGGAACAGCCACAACGGCAAGTTCGGCACCGATGCCGACTACCAGCGTGCCGCCGTGTCGAGCCTGGACGAGGCAGGCTTCTTCAACCCCAGCCTCGCCGACACCGACACGCCCCAGCAGCGGGCCGAGGCGCGCAGCCTCGCCGCCGCGATGGCCGGCGTCGACGAGGACCAGGTCCCCGACGCCGCCTCGCTGCTGCTCAGCCCCATCCTGCGAGGCACGGAGGTGAAGGCGCCGTGAACCGCCGTCAGACCGTCCGCGCCGAGGAGGTGAGCCGATGAGCAGGATGCTCGACAAGGAGTCGATCAGCGCGATCGTCAAGCTCGCGGTGTTCTTCGTCGTCACCGGCACCGCCACCGCCATGCTCATGCTCACGCTGAGCAACGGCAGCCTCGGTGCCAGCAACGAGTACAAGGCCGTCTTCTCCGACGTCACCGGCGTCGCGAAGGGCGACGACGTGCGCATCGCGGGCGTCTCGGTCGGTTCGATCAAGTCGGTGAAGATCCACGACACCGACGAGGCCATCGTGACCTTCTCGGTGCGCTCGACCACGCCGCTGACGAAGGACACGATCGCCCAGCTGCGCTTCCGCAACCTCGTCGGCCAGCGCTACCTGGCGCTGTTCCAGGGCGGCGACGGCGACACGTCACGGCTCGCGCCCGGGTCGACGATCCCGCAGGACCGCACGGAGGAGGCGCTCGACCTCAACGTGCTGCTCAACGGGTTCAAGCCGGTCTTCCAGGCGCTCTCGCCGGAGGACACCAACAAGTTCGCCTTCGAGATCGTGCAGACCCTGCAGGGCGAGTCCGGCAACGTGCAGAACCTGCTGGCGCGCACCGCGTCGCTCACCAGCACGCTCGCCGACCGCGACCAGCTGATCGGCGACGTCGTCGTGAACCTCTCCGACGTGCTCGACACGATCGGCAGCCGTGACCAGCAGCTGACGGCGACCATCGACACGCTGCAGCAGTTCATCACCGGGCTCAAGGGCGACCGCGAGGCCATCCTCGGCTCGCTCGACTCGATCTCCGACCTCACGACCGAGACCTCGAACCTGCTCGTCGAGGGCCGCCCCGACCTGACGGCCGACGTCAAGCAGCTGCGACGACTGACCGGCAACCTGTCGAAGAAGCGCAACCTCGACACCCTCGAGTCGGCGCTGCAGATCCTGCCGATCAAGATGGAGAAGCTCGGCAACCTGGTGTCGAACGGCAGCCTGTTCAACTTCTACGTCTGCGAGCTCAACGTCGACGTCAGCCAGCTCACCGGCACGCCGCTCGACGGCCTGCTCGACGGTCTCCTGAAGCAGCTCGGCTCGCTCAAGGCCGGTGGCGACCGCTGCCGCACCGGCGGCAACGAGTACGGGAAGGCCGCGTCATGAAGCCGTTCCGCGAGCGCAACCCCGTCATCATCGGCTTCATCGGCTTCGCCGTGATCGCCATGCTGCTGGTGGCCGCCTTCCGTGCCGACCGCCTGCCGATCATCGGCGCAGGCGACACCTACCACGCCGAGTTCGCCGAGATCGGTGGCCTGAAGTCCGGCAACGAGGTCCGCGTCGCGGGCGTCCCCGTCGGCAAGGTCCGCGACATCGAGCTCGACGGCAACAAGGTCAAGGTGACGTTCAAGGTCGACAAGGGCACCCGCCTCGGCCGCGAGACCGCCGCCGAGATCCGCATCCGCACGCTGCTCGGTGCACAGTTCCTGGCGCTGCAGCCGTCGGGCTCGGGTCGCCTCGAGAAGGGCGGCACGATCCCGGAGTCGCGCACCACGCCGCCCTACGACGTCGTGCAGGCGTTCTCCGACCTCAGCACCACCACCGAGGCGCTCGACGTCGACCAGATCTCCCAGGCGCTGGAGACCCTCTCCGACGTCGCCGCGCAGACGCCGGAGGAGTTCCGGGGCGCCATCCGCGGCGTCTCCGACCTCTCGCGCAACCTCGCCGCGCGCGACGAGCAGATCAACACCCTGCTGAAGAACCTCAAGAAGGTCACCGGCGTCATCAACGCCCGCGACGACCAGCTCGTGGCGCTCGTCAAGGACTCCTCGGTGCTCTTCGACGCGATCAGCGCCCGGCGCGAGGCGATCCACCGCCTCCTCGTCTCGACGCAGGAGATCTCCGCCCAGCTGACCGGTCTGGTCAAGGACACGGAGGCCGACCTGCAGCCGGCGTTGCGCCAGTTGCGCACCGTCACCACCATGCTGGCGCGCAACGAGCAGAGCCTCGACCGGGCGCTCACCGTGATGCCCGGCTTCCTGCGGGTCTTCGCCAACGCGCTCGGCAACGGGCCCTGGTTCGACACGTACGTCAAGATCGGAGGGGCAGGATGAGCAGGCTCGCCGGTGCCGCACGCATCCTCACGGTGCTCGTCGCCCTCGTGCTCGTCGTCGGACTCGTGATCGTCTTCGGGCAGCGCGACGCGAAGAAGACCATCACGGTCGACTTCACCCAGACCAACTCGCTGTACGAGGGTTCCGACGTCCGGATCCTCGGCGTGGCCGTCGGCACCGTCGACCGGCTCGTGCCCCGCGGCAAGACGGTGCGCGCGACCATCTCCTACGACGCCTCGGTCAAGCTGCCCGACGACGTGAAGGCCGTCGTGGTCTCCCCGTCGATCGTCGGCGACCGGTTCGTCCAGCTCGCCCCGGCCTACGACGGGGGAGCGGTCCTCAAGGACGGCGCGCGCCTCGGCGTGAGCCGGACGGCCGTCCCGGTCGAGCTCGACCAGGTCTACAAGTCCCTCGACGACCTCTCGGTGGCGCTCGGCCCAGACGGCGCCAACCGCAACGGCGCCGTCAGCGACCTCGTCCGCGACACCGCGAAGCAGCTCGACGGCCAGGGTGCCCAGGTCAACGAGACGCTGCGCAACTTCGGCAAGCTCAGCCAGACGCTCTCCGACAACAAGGACGAGCTGTTCGGCAGCATGCGCGAGGTCGACCAGTTCGTGCAGCTCCTGCAGACCAACGACCAGTCGGTGCGCGACTTCTTCGACAGCACCGCCCAGGTCTCGACCGTCCTGGCGGGCGAGCGCGAGGACCTGCAGGCCACCATCAAGGCCCTCGGCGATGCGCTGGTCGAGGTCCGCCGACTGGTGCGCGAGAACCGCTCGGAGCTGCGCGGCAACGTCAAGCAGCTGGCGACGGTCGCGCGCGTGCTCGGCGACCACCAGAAGGACCTCGAGCAGTTCACGATCAGCGCGCCGACGGCCCTGTCGAACGTCGCCCTCGCCTACAACGGCAACACGGGCACGCTCGACAACCACGCCGACGTGCTCCAGCTGCTGCTGGGTGCCGTGGAGGACCCGGGCGACCTGCTGTGCAACATCAGCGAGAACCTGCCGATCGACGTCAAGGAGCCGTGCGACGTCCTCGGCGGCGTGCTCGACGACCTCCTCAAGCCGATCACCGGCGGACTGCCGCTGCCGCGCGCCGCCGTGGCCAACGCGCCGTCGCCGGACCGCACCGACACGTCGCTGTCGCAGATGCTGGGGGTGGAGCGATGAGCCTGCGCCGACGCGGCCTGCGGGCCGCCGCCGTGACCGCCGGGAGCGCCGTGCTCCTGTCGGGCTGCGGCTTCTCGCCCTACGAGCTGCCGCTGCCCGGTGGCGCGGACCTCGGGTCCGACCCGTACACCGTGACCGTCCAGTTCCGCGACGTCCTCGACCTGGTGCCGCAGAGCGCCGTGCGGGTCAACGACATCGCGGTCGGGAAGGTCACCAAGATCCGGCTCGACGGCTGGACGGCCACCGCGACCCTCGAGATCAACCGCGACGTCGAGCTGCCCGACAACGCCGAGGCGCAGATCCGCCAGACCAGCCTGCTGGGCGAGAAGTTCGTGTCGCTGGCTCCGCCGTCCACGGGGGGCGAGGGCAGGCTCGGCAACGGCGACCGCATCCCGCTCGACCGCTCGGGGCGCAACCCCGACATCGAGGAGGTGCTCGGTGCGGCCTCGCTGCTCTTCAACGGCGGCGGCCTCGAGAAGACGAACACCATCGTCAAGGAGCTCAACAAGACGCTCGACGGCAACGAGCCCGAGGTCAAGCAGCTGCTGCAGAGCACCACGACCTTCATCGGCCAGCTCGACGAGAACAAGGGCGAGATCCTGACCGCCCTGGAGAAGGTCGACAACCTGGCCAAGGCGACGAAGGCGCAGGAGGGCGCGATCACCCAGGCGCTCGACGAGCTGCCGGAGGCGCTGCGCACCCTCGACGCGCAGCGTGACGACCTGGTCGGCCTACTGCAGTCGCTGGACCGGCTGAGCGACACCGCGACGGGCGTCATCCGACGCTCCAAGGACGACACGCTGGCCGTGCTGCGCGACCTCGAGCCCACGTTGCGTGAGCTCGCGAACGCCGGCGACGACCTCGCCACGGCGAGCCAGCTGATCTTCACCTACCCGTTCACCGACGCGATCGCCGGCGGGTCGCCGGCGCGTGCCAGCAGCCCCTGCACGGCCTACGACCCCGCGGTCCCGGCCACGCAGAACAAGGCGCTGCTGCGCAAGCAGGTCGCCGAGGGCGCCTGCTACGGCGACTTCATGAACCTCGACATCAACCTGTCGCTGAACACCGGGCAGCTCACGAACCTCGTGGAGGGCCTGCTGTCGCTCGGCAACACGATCGGCTCGGCGAAGCCCACGGGCTCCTCGGCGCCCGCCTCGGGCGGGTCGGGCTCCGGCGCGGCCGGCGCTCCCGCCAACCAGCTCGTCGAGCTGGTCGAGGGCCTGACCAGCCAGGGCGACACCGGCCTGCCGTCGCTGCCGGGCACCTCCGACGGCACCGGCTCGCAGCCGTCGCCGTCGGCCAGCCCGTCGCCGTCGGCGTCCACGTCGTCCCGCGGCGGCTCGTCCTCCGGCGGTGGAGGCGGTATCTGTTCCCTGCTCGGCAACTGCCGGGTCACGACGACGAGTGAGCTCATGGCCACGCAGACCGAGGACGTCGCGCGGCTGGTGCTCGGACCGGTGGTGCAGCGATGATCACTCGCCTGACCAAGATCCAGCTGGCGATCTTCGCGATCATCGTCGCCGTCGGCGCGACGTTCGTCGGCGGCAAGTACGCCCAGCTCGACCGCCTGTTCGTCGACCGCACCTTCCCCGTCACGGCCGACTTCGCCGACTCCGGCGGCATCTTCGCCGGGGCCGAGGTGACCTACCGCGGCATCGCGGTCGGCAAGGTCAAGCAGCTGAAGTTCACCGACGACGGCGTGAACGTGGTGCTCGACATCAACAAGGACGCGCCGAAGATCTCCTCCGACGTCGTGGCCACCGTGGCCAACAAGTCGGCCATCGGCGAGCAGTACGTCGACCTCTCCCCGCGTACGAACGAGGCACCGTACCTGAAGGCGGGCACCACCATCCCGCGCTCGGACACGCGCATCCCGATCGACACCACGACCCTGCTGCTCAACCTGAACTCCTTCGTCTCCAGCATCGACACCCGCAGCCTCAAGACCGTCGTCGACGAGCTCGGCACCGCGTTCGAGGGGACCGGACCCGACCTCGAGCGCATCCTCGACACGTCCTCGGAGTTCATCACCGCGGCGCAGGAGAACCTCGGCGTGACGCAGCGGCTCATCCGCAGCTCCTCGGGCGTCCTGCAGACGCAGATCGACAAGCAGCCCCAGCTCGAGACCTTCGCGAAGAACCTGGCGCTGCTCTCGGACACCCTCGTGGAGTCCGACGGCGACCTGCGACGCCTGGTCGACGAGGGACCGTCGGCGGCCAAGACCGTCAACGACACGGTCGCGGAGAACGCGGCGCAGCTGCGCACGATCTTCGCCGACCTGCGCAGTGCGACCGAGCCGCTGGCCCGCAACTCCAAGAGCCTCAAGGCGCTCGCCATCGTCTACCCGTACGTGCTCGAGGGCACCTACAGCGTGGTCGCCCCGAGCAAGAGCACCAAGGGGGAGTGGGACGCCCGCTTCGGCCTGGTGATCACCAACCCGAGCGACACGAGCAACCCCAAGCCGTGCGACGAGGACGACAACGGGCAGCGACCGCGGCGCGAGCCGATCGAGGTCTACGACATGCAGTTCGACGTGGACGCCGGCTGTATCGTCAAGGACAAGGTCCCGCGCGGGCCCGACAAGACCGTGATCAACCGTGATCGGGCCGCCGTGGGAACCGGGGCCGACGCCTCCGGAAAGGACTCGTGGACGTGGCTGCTGCTCGGACCGGCGATCCGCTGACCGCGCGCAGGAGCTCCACCCCCCTCGTCGTCATCGCCGTCCTCGGCGTGCTCGTCGGGGTGGCCGGGCTGCTCGTGCCGCGGTTCGTGGGAGGTGGCGAGGACGCCGAGCGCGACGCCGTCGTGGCGCGCGTCAACGACTTCGCGACGACGTACAACACCTACGACGTCGCCGACCTCGCGAGCTACCAGAAGCGGATGAAGCCGCTGCTGACGCCGGCCTACGACAAGGAGTTCGTCCGCGTCACGAACGCGGTCTTCGGCGCCCTGGAGTCCAAGGACCAGAAGAGCGGCGACGCCAACGTGCTCGCCGTCGCCGTCGAC
>NZ_LUNF01000148.1:0-10181 GCF_001626145.1 Aeromicrobium sp. REDSEA-S32_B7 | reverse complement strand
CATCGGCGCCGCGGTCGGCTTCTACGACGGAGCGCTCGGGCCGGGGACGGGCTCGTTCTTCGTGTTCGCGCTGGTGGGGGTGCTGGGCTACGGGTTCCTCGAGGCCAGCGGGAAGGCGAAGCTGGCGAACTTCGCGACCAACCTCGCCGCCCTGGTCGTGTTCGTGCCGCAGGGTGTCGTGATGTGGCAGGTGGCCGCGGTGCTGGCGGTGAGCAACGTGGCCGGCGGCTACCTGGGTGCCCGGCTGGCGGTGGCGCGCGGCAGCCGCTTCGTGCGGGCGGTGTTCGTGGTGGTCGTGTGCGCCTTCACGCTGCGCATCGGGTGGGACACCTGGCAGCAGCTCGTCGCGTGACATCGCCTGACGTTGGGTGACGTCGTGGGTGCGGTCGCGAGCTGCTGCTGCGCTGCCTGCGAGGGTCTTCGGTTGCTGGTGCGCTGCCTCGGCTCGCGCTGGAAGTGGCCCTCGAGGGGGCCTCGACCGGGCGGGGCGTCGGGTCGGATCTCGGGGTGCGGCCTGGGTGGGCGGTAGGTGGCGCGCGTATCCCACGCCGGGAGGTAGGTGAGGCGCGGAAAGCGAGCTCGTATCCGCGCGTCACCTACCGCCCACGCCCAGGAAGCGCGCGTCACCTACCTCCCACACGCCAGGCGGCTGCGTCAGCCCTGACGAGCCTTGAGGCGAGGGTTCTGCTTGTTGATGACGTAGGTGCGGCCGCGACGGCGGACGACCTGCGAGCCGGGCTGGTTCTTCAACGAGCGCAGCGAGTTGCGGACCTTCATGGTTCCTCCTGGGATCGGGCGTGGGTGGGGTCGGGCGGCGAGGTGCTCAGACGTCGACGAGGCCGCGATGCACGGCCTTGACGAGCCGCCGCGGGACGTGGACGGTGCGGCCGTCGACGGTCACCGGCACGAGGTCGGGCCGCGTGGCCTTCCACTGCGAGCGGCGGTGACGGGTGTTGCTGCGTGAGGTCTTGCGCTTCGGGACTGCCATGGTTCCTCCTCAGGCGGCGCGGCGGACGTCGCCGAGCCAGGGTTCGAGGCCGTCCTCGACGACCTCCCAGTAGGGGCCGCGCTCGGCCATCTCGGTGTCGGTGAGCAGGCAGTGCTCGAAGGCGGCCTGCACGTCGTCGGGCGTGCTCGCGAGCGGCCCCGACACGAGTCCGTGCACGACGATGCGGGTGAGCGGGGCGCTCGCGCCCCACGGCGACGCCGTGCCGATGCTCAGCTGGCCGCCGGCACCGTCCCACACGCACACGTCGGCGGGCCGGCTGGGCAGCCAGAACGACCCGCGCGAGCGTCGGGGTCCGCCGCCGATGCGCTCGATGCTCTCGAGCAGGCGGTCGGGGTGGAAGGGGCGGTCCGAGCGCAGGTCGAGCGTCCACACGTGCTCGGACGCGTACCGCGGCAGCTCGCCGCGGCGCACGACGTCGACCCAGGCCTCGGTCACGGCGTGCAGGTGCGCCCCGTCGACCAGCGGGCCGGCGTCGAGGGCCGACGGGTCGTCGACGACGGGCACCTGGGGGCGCGCGAGCGCACGGAGCAGGTCGCGGGCGTCGGGCGACGACGCCCCTGCCAGCACGACGGCGTCGGCGTACTCGACGATGGCGGCGGCGGTCTCGGCCACGCCCCGCGTGTCGTCGTCGCTGGTGTGCAGCGACCGCTCGTGCAGCAGGTCGTCGCCGAGCAGGTCGCCCAGCACCGTCTCGCCGTCGAGGGCCGCGACCACGGCGGCGACGTGCACGTGGGGTGCGACGTCGGCGTAGGACTCGATGACCCGGCAGGCCTGCAGCGCCTCGGCGGCCACCGGCAGGTGCGCGACGACGGTGCCCCAGCGACCGCTGGCGGCGAGCCGCTCGAGCGTCGGCACGACGTCCTCGCGCAGCGCGCAGGCCACGCAGGCGTGCTCGAGCTCGTGCACGTGCCGCTCGACGACACCGGTGAGGTCGCTGACGACGCGGGTGAGCTGCTGGTTCTCCACGTCGAGGGTGTGGCGCACGACGACGGCGGAGGGCAGGTCGAACTGCAGGCCGACGGTGACCGCCTCCATGGCCGCGTCGCCGATGCCGGTCACCAGCACGGCAGGGACGCTGCGCTCGAGGATCCGGCGGCGGCTGCGACGGGGGGCGGGGCTCATCGTCCGCCCTGCCCGTAGCGGCGGCGGAAGCGCTCGACGCGGCCCTCGGTGTCGACGACGCGGCCCTTGCCCGTCCAGAACGGGTGGCTGGCGCTCGACACGTCGACGTCGACCACGGGCAGCGTGCGGCCGTCGACCTCGACGGTCTCGTGGTCGGCGGGGAGCCGCTCGGGGAGCGTGGAGCGCGTGACGAGCAGGAGGTCGCCGGAGCGGTCGCGGAAGGCGACCTCCTCGTAGCGGGGGTGCTGGTTCTTCTTCACGAAAGATCTCCGGTAGTCTGTTGCGAACGATTGTCATTCTACACAGGAGGTCGCCGTGTCGCGCACCTGCCAGGTCACGGGGGCCACCCCCGGCTTCGGCCACCACGTCTCGCACTCGCACCGTCGCACCAAGCGGCGCTTCGACGTCAACGTCCAGAAGAAGCGGTACTGGGTGCCCAGCCTCGGCCGCCACGTCACGCTCACCCTCAGCGCGCGCGGCATCAAGACGGTCGACGTCCGCGGCATCGACGCCGTGGTCGCCGACATCCTCGCCCGAGGGGAGCGGCTCTGATGGCGAAGAGGGGCAACGAGCTGCGCCCGATCGTGAAGCTGCGCTCGACCGCCGGCACGGGCACGACCTACGTCACGCGCAAGAACCGCCGCAACGACCCCGACCGGCTGGTCCTGCGCAAGTACGACCCGAAGATCCGCAAGCACGTCGAGTTCAAGGAGGAGCGCTGATGGCCAAGCGCAGCAAGATCGTCGCCAACGAGCGACGCAAGGAGACCGTGGAGCGCTACCGCGACCGACGTGACGCGCTGCGCGCGGCGTCGCGCGACACCACCCTGTCGATGGCCGAGCGGATGGACGCGTCGCGCGCCCTCGCCCGTCTGCCGCGTGACTCCTCGCCGTCGCGCGTGCGCAACCGCGACCAGGTCGACGGTCGGCCCCGGGGCCACCTGCGGGTCGCGGGGCTCTCGCGGATCCGCTTCCGCGAGGGTGCGCACCGCGGCGAGCTCCCCGGCATCACGAAGTCGAGCTGGTAGTCAGCCGTCGGCGCCGGGCGGGGGGAGCAGCCGCGTCTCCACCCGCTCGGGCACGAGGTCGGGCGTGCCGTCGGCCCGGCGCGTCGGCACCCAGCGCTCGTCGACCACGACGTCGCGGCCCTCGAGCACCAGGTCGAACGCCGCCCGCACCTGCAGAGCCATCCGCCCGAGGGCGGTGAGCCCCTGGTGCTGGTGCTCGCGGCGGCCCAGGTCGGCCTGCGCCGTGGCGTCGAGACCGTGCTTGCGCACGGCGTGCAGCAGCATGCCGACGTCGACGCCGTAGCCGCTCACGACAGGAAGGTCGACGAAGGCGTCGCGCACGAACGCGCACTCCCCGGCGAGCGGCTGGACGAAGCCGCCCAGCTCGGGCGCCCGACGGGCGATCTCCGGGCGTGCCGCGAGCTCGGTCACGCGTCCGCCGCCGCCGTCGTGGGTGGGGCGGTCGTAGAACGCCTTGACGAGCACCAGCGACGGGTCGCGGAGCAGCGGACCGACCAAGCGGGCCACGAACGCCGGGTCGAAGCCGGTCACGTCGGCGTCGAGGAACACGCCGACGTCGCCCTGCATCCGGGCGATGCCCGTGCGCATGGCCGCACCCTTGCCGCCGTCGAACGCGGGGTCGGGGTCGGCGACCGTGATGACCCTCGCGCCCGCGTCACGCGCGACCTGGGCGGTCGCGTCGCCCGAGCGGGAGTCGACCACGAGCACCTCGTCGACCAGGGGGACGAGGTCGCACAGGGCGGTGCGCACGCGCTGCACGATCGCACCGATCGTCGCGGCCTCGTCGCGGGCGGGGAGGATCACCGTGACCCGACGTCCCGCCTTGGCGTCGACGAGGTCGCCGAGCGGGCGCGACGCGTCGAACGTGCGGGTCTCGAACCAGCGTCGTGCCTCAGACAAGGCCGCGCACCGCCCGAGCAGGGGGGCGCTCGCCGCGCAGGGTGGCCGTCATCTCCAGGACGCGTCGGGTGGCGACGACGTCGTGGGTCCGGAACATCGCGCAGCCGGCCGCTGCGGTCAGCGCGGTGGTGGCCAGCGTGCCCTCGAGGCGGTCCTCCGGCGGCAGGCCCAGCGTCTCGCCGATGAAGTCCTTGCGCGACAGCGCCATGAGCACGGGCCAACCGGTGGCCACCAGCGTGTCCGCGCGCCGGGCGAGCTCGAGGCTGTGGAACGTGTTCTTGCCGAAGTCGTGGGTGGGGTCGACGAGGACGCCCTCACGGGGCACCCCCGCGCCGACCGCGGCCTCGGCGGCACGCGTCGTGGTCGCGACGACGTCGGCCACGACGTCGTCGTAGCGCACCCGGTGCGGTCGAGTGCGCGGGAGGGCGCCGCCGGTGTGCGAGCACACGTACCCGAGACCGTGCTCGGCGGCCACGTGCACGACGTCGGGGTCGTGCCCGGCCCACGTGTCGTTGAGCAGGTCGGCCCCGGCCGCGGCGGCCGCCTGGGCGACGTCGGCGCGCCAGGTGTCGATGCTGATGACCACGTCGGGCTCGGCCTCACGGACCGCCTCGATGAAGGGCACGGTCCGTCGCACCTCCTCGGCGGAGTCCACCGCGTCGCCCGGGCCGGCCTTGACGCCACCGATGTCGACGACCTCCGCCCCGTCGGCCACGGCGCGACGGACGGCGTCGAGCGCGGTGGTGGGGTCGAACGTGGCCCCGCGGTCGTAGAAGGAGTCCGGCGTGCGGTTGATGATCGCCATCACGAGGGCCCGGTCCCGGACGACACGGCGTCCGCGGAAGGTCAGGTCGGCCACGACGTCATGCTCCCAGACGGACCCACGCGACGCTGCTCGACCGGCGCTCGCGGCTCACGCCCCGACGGGGTGGCGCACGATGGCCTGCTGCACGGCATCGACGGCAGCCTGCAGGTCGGCGACGTGCGTGCCGCCCTCGACGCTCCAGCCGGGGCCGCCGAGCAGCACGTCGGTGCGGTCGGCCGCGGCGTCGAGGACGGAGGCCAGGGCGCTGCCGTCGAAGTGGACGATCGACGCCCAGAGGAAGACGGCGGCCGGCTCGAGCCGGATCGTCATGCCGGCGATCGCGCTGAACGGCGTGCGCTGCCCGAGCATGTGGCAGCCGATCTCCTGGTCGGCGAGCGCGCACTGCAGCGCGAGCAGGGGAAGGACGTGGTGCTCATCCTCCGCACAGGCCAGCAGGACGGGCCGGTGGTCCTGTCCCTTCGTGCGGCGTGACGCGAGTCGCGCGCGCAGCGCAGTGTGCAGCGCGTCGCTCACGAGATGCTCGCCGTCGACGCCCACACTGCCGCGGTACCACTCCTCGCCCACCCGACGCATCGACGGCGCGATGTGGTCGGTCCAGGCGCGGATGGTGCCGAGGTCCTCGAGCTTGCGCACGAACAGCGTCCGCAGGCCCTCGGCGTCGTAGGCGCGGGTGGCGGCGATGACGGCGTCGGCGAAGGCGTCGGCGCCCTCGGTGCGCTCCATCGGGTCGCCGCTGATGGCGGCGCGGGCGGCGGCTGCGGGACCGAGGCCACTGTCGACGAGCAGGTGCATGCGCTGCAGTCGCTCGACGTCGGCGGCGTCGTAACGGCGGTGTCCGCCGGCACTGCGGGCGGACGGACCGAGCTCGTAACGGCGCTCCCACGTGCGCAACGTGGAGGCGGGGATGCCGAGCTTCTCCGCGACCTCGCCCACGGACAGCAGGGTCGCCTGCTGCGCCTGGGTGGTCGGATCGGTGGAAGCCATGCCCCCATCATAGAACTTGTTCACCCACTTGCCAACCTGAACAAGTTGTCGTTATGGTCTGAACAACAACGACCTCACCGGCACGAGTCCCCCGAGGCAGCTTCCCGAAGGAGTGCACGATGGCAAACCTCAAGAACCTCCCGCTCCCGCTGCAGGAGGTCTACGAGTGGCAGTACCAGGGCGCGTGCCAGGGCCTGGAGTCCGCCCGCTTCTTCTCCCCCGACGCCGAGCGCGGCTCACGACGACGCGACCGCGAGTCCGCGGCCAAGGCGATCTGCGCGACCTGCCCCGTCATCAACGAGTGCCGCGAGCACGCGCTGGCCGCCCGCGAGCCCTACGGCGTGTGGGGCGGTCTGACCGAGCACGAGCGCACGGAGATCCTGGCGCAGTCGCAGCGCGACATCGCCTCCTGAGCGACCGGGCTCAGTCGGGGTCGAGGGCCGTCCGGCCCTCGGCCAACAGGTCCGCGGCGTGCTTGTCCTCGGCCGGAGCCTGCGGGTCGACGTTCCGGTCGATCTGCTCGTTGAGGTAGCGGAACAGCTCCGCCGACGCCGCGGCGACCGGCACGGCGAGGAACGCTCCGGTCACGCCGAACAGCGTGCCGCCGGCCGTGACCGACATCAGCACGACCCCGGCATGCAGGTTCATCGTCTTGCCCTGCAGCCACGGCGACAGCACGTTGCCCTCGAGCTGCTGGACCGCGATGACGATGAGCGCGGCGATGACCGCCGCCTTGAAGTCGTTGGTCACGAGGGTCACGAGCACGGCCAGGATCCCGCTGGCGAACGCGCCGATGATCGGGATGAACCCGCCGAAGAACGTGATGACGGCCAGCGGGATCGCCAGCGGCACGCCGAGGATCGCCAGACCGATGCCGATGAGGACCGCGTCGATGAACGCGACGAGGCTCTGGGTGCGGATGAAGCCGCCGATGGTGCCCCACACGCGAGCGAGCAGCTCGCTCACGTGCATGCCGGCGCGCTGGCCGCCCAGCGTCGCGAGCCACGGCAGGAACCGGTGCCCGTCCTTGATGAAGAAGAACGTCAGCATCAGGATGAGCACCAGGTTCAGCACGGCGTTCGTCGCGGCGCTCAGCGTGGAGAAGATGCCCGAGCTGATGGCCGCGGCGCTGTCCTGCAGGCGGTCCTGGACGGCGGCGATCGCGCGCGTGATCTGCCCGTCGGACAACGAGAGCGGTCCGTCGGTGAGCCAGTTGCGCACCTCCTGCAGGCCGCCGGAGGCCTGCTTGGCGATGGCGGGCGCCTGACCGGCCACCTGCGGCGTGAGGATGGCGATGGTGGCCACGACGATGCCGAGGAACGTCAGCATGACGATGAGCGCGGCCAGCGTGCTGGGCACCTTGTGCCGACGCAGCCAGCTGACGGGTGGGGACAGCACCGTCGCCACGAGCAGCGCGATCGACAGCGGGAAGAAGACCATCCAGAGGCTGCCGACCACCCAGCCGAGCACGAAGAGGGCCGCGGCCACCACGACGAGACGCAGGCCCCAGCGCTGCATGGTGGCGAAGGCCTCGTCGATGACGACGGCCCGGTCGCGGACGCGGGGGGGTCCTGAGGTGCTCGTCGACCCGGCTGAACGGTCGCGAGCCGAAGAAGCCGCGCGACGCCGACAACGGGCTGGGGTGCGGGCTCGCGACCACCGGCACGTCGCCGAGCAGCGGCTGCAGGTCCTGCGCCTGACGTCCCCAGAGGACGGCGACGAGCGGTGCGTCGCGGGCGACGAGGGCGCGGATGGCCTGCTCGGTGACCTTCTCCCACCCCATCCCGCGGTGGCTGGCCGGGGCGCCGACGCCGACGGTGAGCACGCGGTTGAGCAGCAGCACGCCCTGCGCGGCCCAGGCGCTCAGGTCGCCGTGCGGCGACCGTGGGACGCCGAGGTCGGCCTCCAGCTCGGTGAAGAGGTTCGCGAGGCTGCGCGGGACGGGGCGCACGTCGGGCTGCACCGAGAACGAGAGCCCCATGGGGTGTCCGGGCGTGGGGTAGGGGTCCTGACCGACGACGAGCACCTTGACGTCGGCCAGCGGGCGCCGGAAGGCGCGGAAGACGTTCTCGCCCGCCGGGAGGTAGCTGCGACCGGCAGCGATCTCCTCGCGCAGGAACGCCCCCATCGCCGCCACCTGCTCGTCCACCGGCGCCAGGGCCTCGGCCCAGTCCGGCGCCATCAGGCCCTTGTCCACGAGTCCGGCCAGCGCGCTCATGCACGCGAACCTATCGATCCGGTGGTCTCGACGCCCGCTCGCTGGCGCTCGCTGCTCGACCACCTGGGTGGCTCAGCAGGTCGCGAACAGCACCGGCCCCGACGACAGGTCCGAGAGGACGAAGGCGCCGGGCTCGGGCTCCAGCACCATCCGCACCAGCGTCCCCTCGGCGGTGACCTCGTCGACCAGGACGGTGCGACAGAAGTCCTCGCCGAACGGCGTGAGGTGGATGCTGCGGCGCACGACCTTGGCGAACTTCACCGAGTGCATCGCGGCCAGCACGTCCGGCTGCGCCTCGAGGACCTGGTACTCCATCGGGTCGCGCAGCGGCTCGCGGCTGAACCAGACCAGCCCGAGGCGGTGCAGGTTGTTGAGGTACGCCGGCACCTGCTCGACGTAGCGGGCACCCGACCGGGCCCCGATCATCGTCAGCCCCGGCGCGATGAGCTGGCTCGAGACCATCCCGATCGGGCCGCCGGTGCGGACGTCGACGCTGGGCTGCGGACCCTTCTCCAGCAGCAGCAGGAGGATGCGCGCCTCGTCGGGGGCCAGCTCCCCCAGCATCCGTTCGTACGCCGGATGGCCGGCCTCGCTGGACCACACGTCCCGGGAGCGCTCGAGCAGCTCCGCCCCCCGCTCGCGCAGCGACTGGGCGCGCGGCTCCTCGGCGTCCACGAACCCGCCGGGCACGACCGGACTCGCGGGGCGACCGGCCGGGTCGCGGACCGCTCCGAGCGACTCCGCGGCACGCAGCAGCGCGGTGCCGACCGGGGTGCCGCCGCTGACCGCCCGGGCGAGGTCGGAGACGACCTGGGCCGCCTCGGTGGCCTCCTGGGCCAGGTGCGCCGCCTCGTCGCGGTCGGTGGCGGCCCGGGCCAGGCGCTTGGCGGAGCGGACGTAGCTGCGCACGCCCCACTCCCCGGTGTGCCAGGCCGCGGACCACCTGCTCCGACAGCGCGCGTGGGGCTTCTCCCCCCGCACGCGCGGAGGACTCGGGACGACGCTCGGTGCCGTTGCTCATCCGCCGGACACCCCGAAGATCCACAGGTGCAGGAAGCCACCGGCCAGGCCCATGATCGCGCCGTGGGCGTAGAGCATCCACTCGTCCTCCTTGATCGCCGAGCGCATCATCTCCACGAAGTCGCGGGGTGGCAGCTCCTTGGTCCGCCGCGCGATGAGCACCCTGATCTTCTCCGACTGCTGCCTGCTGAACTCGGGGTCCTTGAAGGGCACGAGCGTGCGACCGACCGCCTCCTCGGCGACCGAGTCGCGGATGGTGTCGAAGCGGGCCGGCCCCATCGCGACGCGCACGGCGGCGCGTGCCGGGCCGGCGGCCTTCTCGATGGCCGGGCGCAGGGCTGTGGCCAGCATCTGCCGGGTCCGGTCGCCGCTGGGGCCCTCGAGGATGAAGTCGCCGATCCGCTCGAGGGTGATGACGTCCTCGGCGATGATCCGGGCGTAGACCTCGGCGGCCTCGTCCTGGCGGCGCAGGAACAGCCCGTGCACGGGGATGCCGAGGATCCGCTTGGGCTCGGGCGGCTCGAAGATCAGCCACATGCCGAGGGCGTTGGTGACCCACCCGACGATCACGCCCATCAGCGGCAGTGCCCACCACAGCCCGAAGATGCTGTCGATGAAGGCGACCGGGATGCCGAGCAGGAAGCCGAAGACGAAGCCGAAGGTCACCATCAGGTTGAGCTCGCGCTGGCCGAAGTCGCGGAAGATCCGCACCACCAGCGCGGGGTTCTCCCGGAAGTGGTCGATCACCATGATCTTGGGGTCGAGGATCTGGTCGATGTGCACGCCGATCTCGTGCGTCACGTTGCCGACCACGCTCGGGAGCTGGGCCTGCACCCGATCGATGACCGCCTGCCGCACCGGCCGGGGCAGGTCGCGCCACAGCCGCGGGTGCTCGCGGCGCATCACCTCGTCGACGAGCTGCGGCAGCTCGGGGCGGAAGACCGTGACGATGTGCTCGGCGATCTTCTCGGGCTCCAGCTGCTGGTAGAACTCCGCCGGCGTGCCCAGCTTGGCGATCGCCTTGTCGACGGCGATCGAGCCCATCTTGGCCGCCCGGGCCGGCACGATCCCCTGC
>NZ_LUNF01000147.1:0-31734 GCF_001626145.1 Aeromicrobium sp. REDSEA-S32_B7 | reverse complement strand
GGGTGCACCTGGGGCTCGTCGCCGCGCCCGCCGTCGTGGTCGTGGTCTGGGTGGTCCGCGCGTTCCTGCCGGGCGAGGAGGCGAGCGAGGACGACGACGCGCCCGCGGCCGGCTCCGCCTGGCTGGAGCCGCGCACGCTGCTGGTGGGCCTCATGGTCCTGGCGCTCGCCCTCACGGAGGGGACGGCCAACGACTGGCTCACCGTGGCGCTCGTCGACGGCTACGACCTGCCCGACTGGGCGGGCGCGCTCGGCTTCGGGCTGTTCGTCACGGCCATGACAGCGGGACGCGTCGTCGGCACGTCGGTGCTCGACCGGTACGGACGTGTCGCCGTCCTGTGGTCGACGATGACGCTCGCCGGCGTCGGCGTGCTGCTCACGGTGCTCGCCGGCAACGTCGTCGTCGCGATGGTCCGCGCGCGTGAGCGTCGTGTCGACGATCGGCTACACGGCGTTCCTCGCCGGTCCCCCGCTCATCGGCTTCGTGGCCGACCACGTCGGCACCCTCGACGCGCTGCTCGTCGTGGCGGTGCTCCTCGTGCCGTCGGCCCTCGTCGTCCCTGCTGCGCGGGAGGCGCGCCGGGCCTAGCCTCCGGTCATGGGTACCGAGGAGGCCGCACGCGGCCAGGACGACCGTTCCATGTTCGACCGGTTCGTGGAGGCGACGCAGGGCTTCGTCTCCAGGGGACCGTTCTTCCTGCTGTGCGCCGCCATCGTGGTGGCCTGGCTCGTGAGCGTGCCGTTCTGGCCGGACCTGAAGTCGTGGCAGGTGGCGATCCACACCGTGGCGAGCGTGCAGTCGCTGTTCCTGCTGGCGCTGCTCGAGAACGCCGGGCGTCGGACCGAGGAGGCGTCGCAGGAGAAGCTCAACGTGCTCGCCGAGGCGATCGCCGACCTCATGGAGTCGCGGGCACGCGACGACGAGCGCCTGGCCGAGTCGGTCACGCGGCTGCGCGAGGCGGTCGGGCTGGAGGACCGGCACTGATCCAGACCGCGCGGTCGGGCGCCGACCTCAGGCGAGCAGGAACGTCCGCAGGGCGGACACGAAGGCCTCGGGCCGTTCGGAGTGCACCCAGTGGCCGGCGCCCTTCACCGTGACCAGCCGGGTGCGGGGGAAGAGCCGCCGCATGTGCTCGGCGTGCTGCGGGCCCACGTAGGCCGACCGCTCCCCCGCCAGCCACAGCACCGGACGGTCGAAGGTCGCGTCGACCTCGGGGAACCCGCCGATCACCTCGAGGTCGCGGCGCAGGAGGTCGAGGTTCGCCTGCCAGCGGAAGCCGCCTCCCTCCTCGGCCGGGACGCTGCGCAGGTTCTGCAGGAGGAAGCCGCGGACGGTGTCGTTGTCGATGCGGGAGCGCAGCTGCTCGTCGGCGTCGCCGCGACGCACGAGGGTCGCGAGGTCGAGCGACGCGAGGCTGTCGAGCAGGTGGACGAACTCGTCGGCACCCTCGCTGCGGTCGGGGGCGATGTCGACGACGACGAGCCGGTCGACGAGCTCGGGATGACGCAGCGCGAGCACCATCGCGACCTTGCCGCCCATGGAGTGCCCGACGAGGTGCGTCCGACCGCCGCCCACCCAGCGCTCCCGCAGGAACGCCGCGACCCGGTCGGCGACGTCGACGTAGTCGACGGTGTCGGTCCAGCGCGAGTGACCGTGGTTCGGCAGGTCGACGAGGAGGGAGCGCAGCTCGGGCTGCAGCGCCTTCGCCGCCTGCGTGAAGTTGCGGCCCTGGCCGAACAGACCGTGCAGGAACGCGACGCGCTCGCCGCTCTCCCCCACCTCGCGGGCGTAGATGGCGTCGCTCACGCGCCCAGCCTAGGACCGCGCGCCCACGGGACCCGACCGGGTCAGTCCAGCGCGCGCAGGATCGCCTCGGACATCACCTGCATCCAGTGACGTGCCTGGTCGAGGTCGCCGGGATCGAGGAAGTAGTGGTCCTGGCCCGGCACGACGTGGTGCTCGACGGCGACGCCCGCGTCGGACAGGCGCTGTGCGTACGCGTCGCCCTCGGCGCGCAACGCGTCGTGCTGCGCGGTCAGCACGAGTGCGGGCGCCAGGCCGGAGACGTCGTCGGCGAGGAGCGGCGACGCGTAGGGCTCCGTGCGTCGCGCGGCGTCCTTGAAGTACGTGGCTCGGACGAGCCCGACGATGCGCTCGTCGATCATCGGCCGCGGGATCGTCGCGGGCTTGACGGTGGTCGAGACGTCGAGCGACGGGACGCCGAGCAGCTGCAGCCGCACGGGCGGCTCGCCGGCGTCGCGCGCCTGGAGGCAGGCCGACGCGGCCAGGTTGCCGCCGGCGCTGAATCCGCCCACGACGACCCGTGTGCCGTCGACGTCGCGCTCGTGGCCGTGCTCCTGGACCCACCGCAGCACGTCGTGCGCCTGCTCCTGCGCCACGGGGTACCGGTGCCGCGGGGCCACGTCGTAGTCGACGTTCACGACGACCGCACCGGTCGTCGCGACCACCCACCGGGCGAAGAAGTCGTCCATCGCCGCGTGCCGCATGAGGAACGCGCCGCCGTGCAGGTGCACGTACGCACCCGGGGTCGACGGTGCCGCCCGGCGGCCCGGACGCGGCCGGTACACGAAGCACCGCACCTGGCCGTGGCGCGTCGGCACCCGCCAGGTGCTCGGGTCGTCGACCTCGTCGCGCACGAGCTGCAGCGCGTCGCCGTAGCGCACCGTCAGGGGTGCGGTGAGGTTCATCAGGAGCGCGGTCGCGTCGGCGTAGAGGCCCATGACCCTCGTTCGTGGCCGGGTGGTGGACGGATGGGCGGGCCGTGAGGGACGCGGGCATGATGGAGGGGTGAGGATCACCCGACTCGGGCACGCCGCCCTGCTGCTGGAGACCGATCGAGCACGTGTGCTCGTCGACCCCGGCGCCTTCAGCCTCGACGACGCGTTCACCGCGCGCGACCTCGATGCCGTCGTCGTCACGCACCAGCACCCCGACCACCTGCACCCTGACCGGGCGCGCGAGCTCGTCGAGGCGAACCCGCAGGCGCTCTTCGTGGCCGACCCCGAGACCGCGGAGCAGCAGGGCGAGCCGTGGCAGGCCCACCGCGCCGGTCACGTCACCGAGATCGGCGACCTCACCCTCACCGGCGTCGGCGAGCGGCACGCCGTGATCCTCCCGGCGCTGCCCGTCGTCGCGAACGTCGGTCTCCTCGTGGAGGGACCGTCGGCCGACGGGGGCCGCGTGCGCCTGTTCCACCCGGGCGACTCCTACGCGTCGATCCCGGACGGGGTCGACGTCCTCGCCCTCCCGCTCAGCGCGCCGTGGGCCCGTATCGCCGACACCGTCGAGTTCCTGCAGACGGTGTCGCCGTCGAACCTGCTGCCGATCCACGACGCGACGATCTCCGAGGTCGCCTACGGCGTGTACTGGAACCACGTCGTGAACTTCGGTGGGGTCGACGCCGACCGCGCGCACCGACTGACGCCCGGCCAGCGCCTCGACGTCTGAGGTGGAGCACCCCGTCCTGCGGGCCGCCACGGTCCCGCTCATGCTGCTGGTCGGCGCCCTCATCACGCTGCAGTCGCGCGTCAACGCCTCGCTCGCCGGTCAGCTCGGCGACGGCCTCCGGGCGGGCGCCCTGGCCGCGGTCGTCAGCTTCGGCAGCGGCCTGGTCCTGCTGAGCGCCGTCGTGCTGTCGCACCCGCGTCGGCGCGCCGGCCTGCGTCGCGTCCTCGACGCGTTGCGCGATCCTGCCGACGGCGCCGACCGCCCGCGACTGCGGCCGGTGCACCTGCTCGGCGGGCTGGGCGGGGCGTTCTTCGTGGCGTCCCAGGGCATCGCCGTCGGCGTCATCGGCGTCGCGCTGTTCATCGTCGCGTTCACGGCGGGCCAGTCGGTGGCCTCGCTCGTGGTCGACCACGTGGGGCTCGGGCCAGGCGGGCACGAGCCCGTCTCGCGACCGCGGGCGGTGGCTGCCCTGTTCGCCGTGGCCGCCGTGACCGTGAAGGTCCTCGGCGACCTCGACGGCAGCCACCTCGGCCTGTCGCTGCTCCTTGCCTCGCTCGCCCTCGTGGCCGGGTGCCTGCAGGCGGTGCAGCAGGCCTTCAACGGGAAGATCTCCGCGGTCGGCGGACCGCTGGTCACCACCTGGAACAACTTCCTGGTCGGCACGTCGGCGCTGCTGGTGCTGCTCCTCGTCAGCTTCCTCGCGCCGGGGCACGTCGACGGGTTCCCCTCGCAGTGGTGGTACTACGTCGGAGGCGTGCTCGGCATCGGCTTCATCGCCATCTCCGCCGTCGCCGTGCAGATTCACGGCGTGCTGGTCCTCGGGCTCTGCTCGATCGCCGGCCAGGTGGTCGCCGCGGAGGTGATCGAGGTGCTCGATCCTTCCGTCGACGTGTCCTGGCTGGGCCTGCTGGGCGGCCTGTTGGCGGTCGTCGGCGTGGTCGTCGCGCTGGCGACACGGCGCCGCACCTGAGTGCTTGTCCTATCTCACTTGTGAGATAGCCTGGTGGGGTGAGCGCACGAGACGACTACCTGGCCCGTATCGGCACCCTCATCCGCGACGCTCGTCAGCACAGTGGGCTGACGCAGTCGGAGCTGGCGACGGAGCTGCGCACCAGCCAGAGCGCGGTGAACCGGATCGAGAAGGGCCAGCAGAACCTGACGCTGGAGATGATCGCCCGGATCGGCACCGCGCTCGACTCCGAGATCGTGAGCGTCGGCACGTCCGGCCCGAGCCACCTGCGGGTCAAGGGCGGCACGCAGCTGTCCGGTGCGATCGACGTGAAGTCGAGCAAGAACGCCGGGGTCGCCCTGCTCTGCGCCTCCCTGCTCAACGAGGGCACCACGATCCTGCGGAAGGTCGCGCGGATCGAGGAGGTCAACCGCCTGCTCGAGGTGCTGTCGTCGATCGGCGTCCGCACCCGGTGGCTCGGCGACGAGGGCGACCTCGAGCTCGTCGTGCCCGCCCAGCTCGACCTCGCGGCGATGGACGAGGCCGCGGCCCGACGCACCCGCAGCATCATCATGTTCCTCGGCCCGCTCATGCACCGGGTCGACCAGTTCGAGCTGCCGTACGCGGGCGGCTGCGACCTCGGCACCCGCACCGTCGAGCCGCACATGACGGCCCTGCGCCCCTTCGGCCTGAAGGTCGTCGCCACGGAGGGCAGCTACCACGTCGACGCCGCCCGTGGCGTCGGGCCGGAGCGGCCGATCGTGCTCACCGAGCGCGGCGACACCGTCACCGAGAACGCGCTGCTCGCGGCGGCCCGCTACGACGGGGTCACGGTCATCCGCAACGCCAGCCCGAACTACATGGTGCAGGACCTCTGCTTCTTCCTCGAGAAGCTCGGCGTCGGCATCGAGGGCATCGGCACGACGACGCTGCGCGTGACCGGCAAGCCGCGCATCAACACCGACGTCGACTACGCCCCGAGCGAGGACCCGATCGAGGCGATGAGCCTCATCGCGGCGGCCATCGTCACGCAGTCGAGCATCACCGTGCGCCGCGTGCCGATCGAGTTCATGGAGATCGAGCTCGCGCTGCTGGAGGAGATGGGCTTCCGCTACGACCGCAGCGCCGAGTACGCCGCCGAGAACGGACAGACCCGACTGGTCGACATCACGACCTACCCGTCGGACCTGCGCGCGCCGATCGACAAGGTGCACCCGATGCCCTTCCCAGGCCTCAACATCGACAACCTCCCGTTCTTCGCCGTCATCGCGGCGACCGCGCAGGGCCAGACGCTCCTGCACGACTGGGTCTATGAGAACCGCGCCATCTACCTGACCGAGCTGAACAAGCTCGGCGCGCGCGTGAAGCTGCTCGACCCGCACCGCGTGCTGGTCGACGGCCCCACGCACTGGAGCGGCACCGAGATCGTGTGCCCGCCGGCACTGCGGCCCGCCGTCGTCATCCTGCTCGCCATGCTCGCGGCGAAGGGCACGTCGGTCCTGCGCAGCGTCTACGTGATCAACCGCGGCTACGAGGACCTCGCCGAGCGCCTCAACGCCCTCGGCGCCCAGATCGAGACCTTCCGCGACATCTGAGCGTCGGCGTCGGGCGCGCGGCGCGCCCGCGCTGCCCCCCGGGTCGGGCTAGCGTGGTCGCCGTGTCCCCGCACCCGTACCTCGACGCGCCCCTCCCCCTCGCGCTCGCGCACCGGGGAGGAGCCGGACTCCCGGCGAACGACGGCATCGAGAACACGCTGACGGCGTTCCGCAACGCCGTGGCCCTCGGCTACGTCTTCCTCGAGACCGACGTCCACGTCTCGGCCGACGGTGTCGTGTACGCCTTCCACGACGCGCACCTCGGCCGCATGACGGGCGTCGAGACGCCGATCGCCGCGCTGACGTCGGCCGAGATCGACCGCGTGCCGGTGGCCGGACGGGAGCCGGTCCCCCGCCTCGCCGACCTCCTCGCGACGCTGCCCGACGCCCGATTCAACATCGACGTCAAGGCCGACGCCGCCGTGGAGGCGACGGTGCAGGTCGTGCAGGAGGCGCGCGCCGAGGACCGCGTGTGCCTCGCGTCGTTCTCCGGGGCCCGCCTCGGCCGCCTCCGCGCGCTCTGCCCCGACGCGGCCCGCTCGGGCGGACCCTTGGAGATCGCCGCGCTCAAGCTCGGTCCGACGCGCTGGGTCCGCCGGCTCGCGGCACGTCGGGGCGTGCACTGCGTGCAGGTGCCCGTACGGCGGGGCCCGATCACGGTCGTCACCCCGCGCTTCGTCCGCCGCGCGCACGAGACGGGTCTGCAGGTGCACGTCTGGACCGTCGATGACCCCGACGAGATGAGAATGTTGCTCGAGATCGGCGTCGACGGGATCGTCACCGACCGGCCCGACGTCCTGCGCGACGTCCTGGACGAACGAGGGAGCTGGCCCGATGAGCAGCACTGAGACCGGCGACGCCGTCGCCGGGCGCACCCGCCCCAGCCAGGTCGTCGCCTGGTCGTTGTGGGACTGGGGGTCCGCAGCCTTCAACGCCGTCATCGTCACGTTCGTCTTCTCGGTCTACCTCACCGACAGCGTCGGCAAGGGGCTGCCGGGCCCCGTCTCGCCGAGCACCTGGCTCGCGTGGTCCATCGCCGCCGCATCGCTGGTCATCGCCGTGCTCGCGCCGGTCCTCGGCCAACGCTCCGACGGCGGCGGCCGCCGCAAGCGCTCCCTCGCGCTCCTCACCGGCGCAGTGGTCACCTGCATGGCGCTGATGTTCTTCGTCAAGGACGACTACCACCACCTGTGGCTGGGCCTGCTGCTCCTGGCGGTCGGCACGGTGCTCTTCGAGCTCGCCCAGGTGCCCTACTTCGCGATGCTGCGCCAGGTGTCCACGCCGGCGACGGTGGGCCGGGTCTCCGGCATCGGCTGGGGGTTCGGCTACCTCGGCGGCATCGTGCTCCTGCTCGTCGTGTTCCTCGGCTTCATCAGCGGCGACGGCGGCCTGCTGGGCGTGTCGACCGACGAGGGCCTCAACATCCGCGTCGTCGCGGTCGTCTCGGCGGCCTGGTTCCTCGTGTTCGCCCTCCCCGTGCTGCTGGCCGTGCCGGAGCTGCCGGCGGAGGCCAGTCCGCTCCCCCGGGCCGGCTTCGTCGAGTCCTACCGGGTGCTGTTCGCCGAGCTGCGCGCCATGTGGCGCGACGACCGCGTGACCCTGCAGTTCCTCCTCGCGAGCGCCCTGTTCCGCGACGGCCTCGCGGGCGTGTTCACCTTCGGCGGCGTCATCGCCGTGTCGGTGTACGGGTTCACCAGCGACACGGTCATCTACTTCGCGATCGCCGCCAACGTCGCCGCAGCAGGCGGCGCGATCGTCGCGGGTCGGCTCGACGACCGCCTCGGCCCGCGGCGCGTCATCGTCTTCTCGCTGGTGTCCCTCATCGTCGTCGGCGTGGTGCTCGTCTTCGTGCACGGCACGGCCGGGTTCTGGGTCTTCGGCCTGCTGCTGTGCCTCTTCGTCGGTCCGGCGCAGTCGGCGTCGCGCACGTACCTCGCACGTCTCACGGCCCCGGGCAAGGAGGGCCAGAACTTCGGCCTCTACGCGATGACCGGGCGGGCCGCGTCGTTCCTCGCCCCGACCTTCTTCGGCCTGTTCGCCTTCGTCGGCGGCGACGACCGCTGGGGCATCCTCGGGCTCATCCTCGTGCTCGGCCTGGGCCTGGTCGCCCTGCTGCTCGTCCCGGCGCAGCTGCGCGACAAGGCACTCGAGATGCGCTGACCCGCTCCTCAGGGGAATCTCAAGGGGGTGACCTACGTTGTCACCTACGAGAGGAGTGACCCATGGCTGAACGAGCACTGCGGGGGGCCCGGCTGGGCGCCCAGAGCTTCGAGGACGAGCGCGGGGTCGAGATGGCCCCTCGTCAGGAGATCGAGTACGTCTGCGACGACGGACACAGCTTCCTGGTCGTGATGTCCGACGAGGCCGAGATCCCCTACGAGTGGGAGGACCCGAAGACGGGTCGCATCGGCCGACTTCGCGACGGCACCGCGCCGGAGAAGAAGGAGGAGAAGGCGGCACGTACCCACTGGGACATGCTGCTGGAGCGCCGCTCGGAGACCGAGCTGGAGGAGATCCTCACCGAGCGCCTGGAGCTGCTGCGCTCCGGCGAGATCGGACCGCCCCACCTGCACCGCCGCAAGAAGAAGTCCGCCTGACTCAGCGGGGCTCGCGCCCCACGTCGGACGACGATCCGAGACCCCGGCCCGGTGCCGGGGTCTCGCCGTGTCCGGGGGCGATCCGCCGGGCGCGGCGGCGGTGTCCGGGGATGAGCCGTGCCAGTCCCCACACCGTGACGCGCCACAGCGCCTCCCGCACGATCGACGAGCTCATCTTCGACGTGCCGAGCTCGCGCTCGACGAACGTCACCGGCACCTCGACGACCCGCAGGCCCGCCTCGTGCACCCGACGGGTCATGTCGATCTGGAAGCAGTAGCCCTGCGACGCGACGCCGGCCACGTCGATGCGGCGCAGCGTGTCGGCACGGAAGGCGCGGAACCCGGCCGTCGCGTCGTGGACGGGCAGCCCGAGCGCGACCCGCGCGTAGAGAGTGCCTCCACGCGAGATCAGCCGGCGGTACCACGGCCAGTTCACGACGGAGCCGCCGGCGACCCAGCGTGACCCGATGACGAGGTCGGCCGTCCGGGCGGCCTCGACCAGCGAACCCAGCTCCTCGGGCAGGTGCGAGCCGTCGGCGTCCATCTCGACGAGCACGTCGTAGCCGCGCTCGAGGCCCCAGGCGAAGCCCGCGCGGTAGGCGACGCCGAGCCCGGCCTTGCCGCTACGGTGCATCACGTGCACGCCGGGGTCGGTCGCCGCGACCTGCTCCGCGAGCTCGCCCGTGCCGTCGGGCGACGCGTCGTCGACGACGAGCACGTCGACGTCGGGCTCCGACGTGCGCAGACGCTGCAGCACCCCCGGGAGGCTGTCCGCCTCCTCGTAGGTGGGCATGACGACCAGGACCCTCACGCGTGCTCCCTCCGACGCGACCGGCGCAGGTCACGTGCTCCGAGGACCCACCCTAGGAGCCCGAGGGTCATCAGCGCGACGGCCGGCCAGCGTCCGGCCCGCGTCGCGGGGGTCTGGCCGGTCGCCGTGCCGACGTCGGCGACGAGCGTCGCAGGCTGCTCCCGCGGCGCCTCGGCCACGACGCGACCGCTCGCGTCGATGATGCCGCTGATGCCGTTCGTGGACGGCACGACGACCCAGCGTCCGGTCTCGATAGCGCGCAGGCGGGAGATCTTGAACTGCTGGTCGGGCTGCGACGTGCCGGTGAAGCTGGCGTTGCTCGTCTGGACCACGAGCACCTCGGCGCCGCCACGGACGGCCTGCTCCACGACGCCGTCGTAGGCGATGTCCCAGCAGATCGTGTCGCCGACGACGACCGACCCGGCGCGCAGGTCGCCGGCCCGTCGACCGGGGAGCATGTCGCGCGGGATGTCGCGGTCGACACGCGGCACGAGGTCGCCGAGCTCGCGTCGGAACGGGACGTACTCGCCGTAGGGCACGAGCTTGCGCTTGACGTACACCTCGCCGGGGCCGTCACCGTCCCAGACGATGCCCGCGTTGTAGGCGGTGCGGTCGGAGAGCCCGTCGAGGATCGCGCCGACGAGGATGGGCGCGCCGAGCTGCTGCACGAGGGCCTGGATGCGCCCGGCCAGGACGGGGTCGGCGAACGGGTCCACGTCGAGCGCGTTCTCGGGCCAGACGACGAGGTCCGGGGCGCGCTCGGTGCCGGCGGACACGGCGTCGGCGTAGCGCTGCGTCTCGGCGAGGTGCAGGGCGCCGATCTCGCCGCGCGGCCACGTCAGGAACGCACCCGGCGTGTTTCCCTGGATGGCCGCGATCCGCCGCTCCGGGCCTCCCCCGGCGAGCCCCGACGGCAGGAACAGACCCGCGACGACCACCGCGACCACGACGCCGACGGCGAGCGAGCGCCGGGCGACCCCGGCGCCGGCGAGCACCACGAGCATCGCCGCGAGCACGAACAGCAGCGCCGACGTCCCCGGCATGCCGACGAGACGGGCGTAGGGGGCGAGCGGGGTGTCGATCGCCGTGTGGGCGAGTCGGCCCCACGGGAACCCGCTGAACGGGAAGCCGCTGCGCACCTGCTCCCCCAGCACCCAGGCAGCAGCGCCCCAGAGCGGCCAGCCCGGCAGCCGCAGGGCTGCGCGCAGCGGCACGGCGATCACCGCCAGCATCACGACCTGCGCGGCGACGAGGGCGACGTACGCGCCGCTGCTCACGGCATTCATCCACCAGATGAGCGGACCCATGAAGGCCGCCCCGTAGAGCGCACCGGAGAGGAGCACGGCCGCGACCCGGACGTCACGCTGACGACGCAGCACCCACACGAGCAGCGCGACGCCGACGATCATCGCGTAGGGCACCGACCACGGGTCGAACGCGGCGGCGCTCAACAGGCCGGCGACCGCGGCGAGCGGCGCCGCCAGGTACCACCTCACGGTCGACGCCGCGTCACAGGACGGTCAGGGAGCGGGAGGTGTTGTTCAGCACCTCGAGGCCGTCGTCGGTGCAGACGGCGATGTCCTCGATCCGCGCGCCGTAGCGACCCTCGAGGTACACGCCGGGCTCGATCGAGAAGGCCATGCCGGGCTCGAGGACGAGCTCGTTGCCCTCCACGATGTACGGCTCCTCGTGCGTCTCGGTGCCGATGCCGTGGCCGGTGCGGTGGATGAAGAGGTCTCCGAGCCCGGCGTCGGCGAGCACCTGACGTCCGACCGCGTCGACCGACTCGGCGGTGACGCCAGGTCGCGCGTGCTCGCGCTGCACCTGCTGCGCCTCCTCCAGCACCGCGTAGGCGTCGAGGTACTCGCGCGGGGCTGTACCTCCGGCCAGGTAGTTGCGGGTGCAGTCCGAGCAGTAGCCGGCCGCGTTCGTGCCGCCGATGTCGACGACGACGGGGTCGCCCTCCTGGATCACGCGGTCCGAGACCTCGTGGTGCGGGGACGCGCCGTTCGGGCCGGAGCCGACGATGACGAAGTCGACCTGCTCGTGCCCCTCCTCGAGGATGGCGCGGCCGATGTCGGCGCCGACCTCACGCTCCGTGCGGCCGGGTCGCAGCCACTCCCCCATGCGCTGGTGCACGCGGTCGATCGCGGCACCGGCGTCGCGCAGGGCGGCCACCTCGTGCGGGTCCTTGCGCATGCGCAGCTCCGCGAGCAGCGGGCCGGCGAGCCGGACGTCGGCGAAGCGTCGCTGGAAGGCGAGCACCCGCTCGGCCCACATCTGGTTGTCGACCGCGACGACGGCGTCGGCGGGCAGCAGCGAGCCGACGAGGGCGTAGGGGTCGTCGGTCTCGCCGAACGTCGCGATCTCGACCTCGACGCCCGACGCCTCCGCGGCGGCGCGCTCCAGCGCGGGCGCGACGAGCACCGGGTCGCCGTCGGCGGGCACGACGAGGCAGGTCAGCCGCTCCAGCGGCTTGGCGTGGTAGCCGGTCAGGTAGCGCAGGTCGGCGCCCGGGGTGATGAGCAGGGCCCCGACGGACCGGCTGCGGGCGAGGTCTTGGGCACGGGTCCAACGGGAGGTCACGCGTCGAGCCTACGTCGTGGAGCCCGCCGCAGCCGTCGACAGGTGCCGTGGCGGCGCGTCTCCCCTAGGGTGTACGGATCACATCACGAGTGGATCGGGGGATCCCCATGCGCAAGATCGTCGCTGCCACCGCAGCGGTCGTCCTGTCCGCAGGCCTCGTCTCCGCGTCACCGGCCGTCGCCGGTGGCTCGAAGCCGGAGGTCGACACGACGAGGCTGACGCAGGCCGTCCAGGTCAACGGGGTGCTCCAGCACCTGCGTCAGCTGCAGACCATCGCGAACCGCAACGGCGGCAACCGCGCGTCGGGGCTGCCGGGCTACGAGGCGTCGTCGGACTACGTCGCCAAGACGCTGCGTGCGGCCGGCTACCGGGTCCGCAAGCAGACCTTCACCTTCCCGTTCTTCGCGGAGAACAGCCCGGCGACGCTCGTGCAGCGCACGCCTGAGGAGAAGACGCTCGAGACCGGGGTCTTCACCTACTCCGGCTCCGGCTCGGTCACCGGGCCGGTCGTCCCCACGAAGGACGTCGTCATCCCGGCCTCGCCCACGCCGAGCAGCACGTCGGGCTGCGAGGAGGCCGACTTCGAGCCGGCTCCCACGGAACCCTCGGTCGCGCTCGTGCAGCGCGGCACCTGCGACTTCGGCCTCAAGGCGTCGAACGCCCAGGCCGCCGGCTACGACGCCGTGATCATCTTCAACGAGGGCAACCCCGACCGCACCGAGCTGGCCACCGGGACGCTCGGCTCGCCGGTCGACCTGCCGGTCGTGGGCCTGTCGTACGACGACGCCGTGGCGCTCGTCGACGACGTCCGCGCGGGTGGCGCCACGGCCACGGTCACGACCGACACGGTCACCGACCTGGAGCGCGAGACGCACAACCTCATCGCCGACTGGCCGCGTCGCACGAAGCACGACGACCAGGTCGTCGTGGTCGGCGCGCACCTCGACTCGGTGCCCGAGGGGCCCGGCATCAACGACAACGGCACCGGCGTCGCCGGCACGCTGGAGATCGCGAAGCAGCTGGCGAAGACCGGCTACACGAAGAAGCTGCAGCGTCCGGTCCGGTTCGCGTTCTGGGGAGCGGAGGAGCTGGGCCTGCTCGGCTCGCAGCACTACGTCGACACGCTGTCGGACGGCGCACGCTCGAAGATCTACGCGAACCTGAACTTCGACATGCTCGGCTCGCCGAACTACGTGCGGCTGGTCTACGACGGGGACGGCTCGTCGTTCGGCACCGCCGGTCCCGCGGGCTCGGCCCAGATCGAGAAGGTCTTCACCGACTACTTCGGCCGCGCCCGGCTCGCGACCGACCCGACCGAGTTCGACGGTCGCTCCGACTACGGCCCGTTCATCCAGTACGGCATCCCGGCCGGCGGCCTGTTCAGCGGTGCCGACGACGTGAAGACCGAGCGTCAGGCGAGCATCTACGGCGGGACGGCGGGCGAGATCCTCGACCCGAACTACCACACGCCGCAGGACGACATCACCCGCCTGAACACCACGGTGCTCGGCCAGCTCACCGACGGCGCGGCCCACGCCGTCGCCACCCTGGGCGTGTCGAAGAAGGGTCTGTACGGCGACGGCGCCCGCACCAAGGTGCGCACCAACGCCACCGCCAAGAAGGCCCCGAAGGTCACGGAGGGCCCCGCAGCCCAGCGCTGACGAGCCGTCCCCACGTTTCGGAACACCATCGCCCATCTGGCCCCGCCGGATGGGCGATGGTGTTCCAGGTCGCGGAGATTCCCAGGTTGACCTGGGAATCTCCACCGCGCACGGGGAACCGACGCGTGCACGGCTTGCTTTCCGTGCACCGGTGAGAATTCCGTGCGGCGACGGCGGGGACGCTGGTCTTCGACGCGCGAACGTCGACGCCGACTGATCGGAGGCGCTCGGCCGATCCTGGACTCTGCGCCCATCCGCCAGCCTGACGACGGCCTAGGCTGAGCGCGTGACCACCGGACGCCTGCTCCTGCTCGACTCCGCGAGCCTGTACTTCCGCGCCTTCTACGGCGTGCCCGACTCGTTCAAGGCGCCGGACGGGACGGTCGTCAACGCGCTGCGTGGTCTGCTCGACTTCGTCTCGACGCTGGTCGACCAGCATCGTCCCGACGCGGTCGTGGCGTGCTGGGACGACGACTGGCGCCCGCAGTGGCGGGTCGACCTGCTGCCCTCGTACAAGACGCACCGTGTCGCGCAGGCCGGCGAGGGCGGCCTGGGCGAGGCGAGCAGCGACGGCGCGGGCGGCACCGGCGCGGCCGAGGAGTCGCCCGAGCTGCTCACGCCGCAGGTGCCGCTCATCGCCGAGGCGCTCGGCATCCTCGGGGTCCCGGTCGTCGGTCGCGAGGGCGCGGAGGCCGACGACGTCATCGGCAGCCTCGCGCAGGCGTGGGACGGACCCGTCGACATCGTCACCGGCGACCGCGACCTCTTCCAACTCGTCGACGACGACGCCGGCGTCAGGGTCCTCTACACGGCCCGTGGGGTGTCCTCGGCCGACGTGGTCGACGCGGCCTGGATCCGCGCCAAGTACGGCGTGGAGCCGCAGCAGTACGCCGACTTCGCGACCATGCGGGGCGACACGTCCGACGGCATCCCGGGCGTCCCGGGGATCGGCGAGAAGACCGCGGCCCTCCTGCTCGATGCCTACGGCGACCTCGACGGCATCCTCACGGCGGCGCACGACCCCGACTCGGCCGTGAAGCCGCGGGTGCGCGCCTCGCTCGTCGAGAACGAGGAGCTCGTCGGGGTGATGCGTCAGGTCGTGCGGGTGCGCGACGACGTGTGCGGCACCGAGGTCGTCCGCGCCCTCGCCCCGCTCGCGCCGGAGCAGCGTGACGCGCTCGAGGCGTTCGGCACCACGTGGGGCCTCGGCGGTGTCGTCGAGCGGCTGACGGCCGCGCTCAGCCGCTGAGCGAGGAGTACGACACCACGCCGCGCCGCAGACCGTCGAGGCTCTGGCGGGCGGTGGTCCGCAGCGGGCCGGGCCCGGCCGCGTCGGCCACCTGGGCGACGAGGTCGATGAGCTGCTTCATGGCGCGCACGAAGTCGCCGGCCGCCATGCCCGTGGTCCGCAGGACGTCGTCGAGCGACGCGCCCCCGACCCAGGCCGCCGCCGTCTCCGCGAACCCGAAGTCGGGCGTGCTCAGGAACTTCACCCGGTGCTGGCGCTCGAGCGCCTGCAGGTCGGTGCAGAGCAACGCCATCTCCTCGGAGACGTCGAGCGTCGTGCGGTCGGGGAAGCGCGGCGCCGGCGGGTCGTCCTTGCGGCTCTCGAAGGTGAGGCCCGACAGGACGGCCGCGAGCTGGGCGGGGTCGAGCCCGTCCCACACCCCGCGCCGCAGACACTCGCTGACCAGCAGGTCGAGCTCGCTGTAGAGCCGCTGCAGGCGCCGACCGTCCGGTGTGACGGTGTCCCCGTCGAGGTAGCCGAGCTCGTCGAGCACGTCGCAGACGCGGTCGAACTGACGGGCGACGGTGTTCGTGCGCTGCTCGATGCGTCGGCGCTGCTGCTCGGTGTCGCGCTCGAGCTTCGTGTACCGCTCGGCCCACCGGGCGTGCGCCTCGCGGTCGGGACAGGCGTGGCAGGGGTGCGCCTTGAGCGCGGCACGCAGCTCGGCCACACGCGGGTCGGTGCGCTCGTCGGTGACCCGCTCGGTGGGCCGGTCGGGACGGTAGGGCGTGTCGGTCTGCCAGCGCAGACCCTCGGCCCGGCTGCGCAGCGAGGACGCGAGGTCGCGGCGGGCCTGCGCGTTGCGGGCGTTGAACGACTTGGGGATCCGCATCCGCGTGATCGGCTCGACGGGCACCGGGAAGTCGACCGGGCCCAGACGACGCGAGTGGCGGCTCGCGGTGAGCACGAGCGGCCGTGGCGCCTCGGCCGCACCGACGACACCCGGGTCGAGGACGACGGCGAGTCCCGCGAACTTGCCACCGGGCACGTTGATGACGTCGCCCGTGCGCAGCCTCGCCATCGACGCGACCGCGTCCTGACGTCGGTCGGCCTTGCGCTGACGTGCCCCCGACGACTCGATCTCGCCCAGCTCGCGCCGCAGCCGCGCGTACTCCAGGAAGTCGCCGAGGTGGCACTGCGCGGCCTCGCGGTACCCCTCGAGCGCGTCGTCGGCCTTGCGGATCTGACGCACCAACCCGACGACGGCACGGTCAGCCTGGAACTGCGCGAACGACTGCTCCAGCAGCTCGCGCGCGGGCCGACGCCCCATCTGGTCGACGAGGTTGACCGCCATGTTGTACGACGGGCGGAAGGAGGAGTTGAGCGGGTAGGTCCGCGTGGAGGCGAGGCCGGCGACCTGCTTGGGGTCGAGCTGCGGCTGCCACAGCACCACGCCGTGACCCTCCACGTCGATGCCGCGACGCCCCGCGCGGCCGGTGAGCTGGGTGTACTCCCCCGGCGTCACGTTGACGTGCGCCTCGCCGTTCCACTTGGTGAGCCGCTCGATGACGACCGACCGGGCGGGCATGTTGATGCCGAGCGCCAGCGTCTCGGTGGCGAACACGACCTTGACGAGGCCATCGCTGAACAGCTGCTCGACGACCTCCTTGAACGCGGGCAGCATGCCGGCGTGGTGGGCGGCGACCCCGCGACCGAGTCCCTCGCGCAGCTCGTGGAAGCCCAGCACGTGGAGGTCCTCGTCGGGCAGGTGCGCGCACGCCTCGTCGACGCGGTCCTCGATCTCGCGACGCTCGTCGGGGGTGGTCAGCATGACGCGGGCGTCGAGCAGCTGCTGGACGGCCGCGGCGCAGCCCGCTCGGCTGAACACGAACACGATCGCGGGCAGCAGACCCTCGGCCTCGAGCTTCTCGACCACCTCGACGCGGCTCGGCGTGCGGTGCCGGCTCTGCGGGCGCCGGTGGCCCTTCGGCGGCCGCCCGCGACCGCCTCCCTTGCGGGCACGGTCGAGCTGCCAGTCCTGGCGGGCCATGCTCTCGAGCTGACGGTTGACGCGCACGGCCTCGTTCCCGGACCCGGGCGCCGACTCCGCCGCATCGTCCTCGAATAGCGGGAACATCTTGCGACCCACGAGCACGTGCTGGTGCAGCGGCACGGGCCTGCGCTCCTCGACGATCGTCGTGGTCGACCCGCGCACCTCGCTCAGCCAGTCACCGAACTCCTCGGCGTTGGAGACCGTCGCCGACAGCGAGACGACGCTGACCGACTCGGGCAGGCCGATGATGACCTCCTCCCACACGGCACCGCGGAAGCGGTCGGCGAGGTAGTGCACCTCGTCCATGACCACGTAGCCGAGGCCGTCGAGGGTGCGCGAGCCCGCGTAGAGCATGTTGCGCAGCACCTCGGTCGTCATGACGACGACGGGCGCCTCGCCGTTGACTGTGCTGTCGCCGGTGAGGAGTCCCACCCGGTCGGCGCCGTAGCGCTCGACGAGGTCGTGGAACTTCTGGTTGGAGAGTGCCTTGATGGGCGTCGTGTAGAAGCACTTGCGCCCGGTGGCGAGCGCGAGGTGCACGGCGAACTCGCCCACGATCGTCTTGCCCGACCCGGTGGGCGCCGCCACGAGCACGCCGCGGCCCGCCTCGACCTCCTGGCACGCCTGTACCTGGAAGGGGTCGAGCGTGAACCCGTGCAGCCCGCGGAACTCCGCGAGGTGGGGGTGACGTCTCGTGGCCGAGGCCTGGGCGAACTTCTCGGCCGGGCTCGTCATGCCCCCAGCCTACGGACCCTCAGGGCACGAGCACGCGCAACGCGCGCTCGAGCACCGTCACGGTGAGCGGCAGCGGGCCCAGACGCTCGCCGTCGCCGTACGCGACGACGTCGGGACACGCGAGGTGCACGCGACGCACGCGGTGCCGCTCGAACTCCGGCAGGTCGACGTGCGTGCCGCGGTACAGCTGCGGGAACACCCGCACGAGCCGCGCCTTGCTGACCGGTCGGATGACGCACACGTCGAGCAGTCCGTCGTCCATGACCGCGCCCTCGGCGATGCGCAGTCCGCCGCCGAACGACGGACCGTTCCCGACGGCCACCAGCATCGCCTCGGTGTCGAGGCGCGTGCCGTCGAGGTCGAGGGTGAACGCCAGCGGCTGGAACGTCCGCAGCTCGGCGAGGATCGCGAGGTTGTAGCGCTGGTTCCCGCGCGGCCACCTCATGGCGTTGGCGCGCTCGTTGACCTTCGAGTCGAACCCCGACGCCACCACGGTGACGACGTGACCCCGGTCGGTGCTCGCGAGGTCGACGACACGGGTGCGTCCGCGGAGCACGACGTCGAGCGCCGCGTCCGGGTCGCCGACGGGCAGGCCCAGCGCGCGGGCGGTGTCGTTGCCCGTCCCTGCGGGCAGCAGGCCGACCGTGACGTCGCGCTCCGCCACGGCCGGCAGCACGTCGTGCAGCAGCCCGTCGCCGCCGACGACGAGCACCAGCTCGGTGCCCGCCGCGACCTCGCGCGCGACCGCCTCACGCGCCTGGGCCCCGTCGCTGCTGTGGATCCGGGCCACCTGGTGCCCCGCGCCGGTGAGTCGCGCCGCGGCGGCTGCGGCGATCCGCTCGCCCTGGCGGCGGCCGGAGACCGGGTTCACCACCAACGTCACGAGCATGGCGGACAGCCTAGGGGGTCCCCCGTCCGTCGTTCAGTCGTCGACCGACGACGGACCCTCGAGCTCGGACGGCCCGTCCAGCGGCGACGCGTCGTCGTCCGCCGTCTCGTCGACCCGCTCGCGTCCACGCTTGCGGTCGGTGAGCTTCGCGATCACCTCGGAGATGAGGTAGAGGATCGTCATCGGCACCGCGAGGAACAGCATGGTCAGCGGGTCCGTCGTGGGCGTGGCAATGGCGGCGAACACGAAGATGCCGATGATCGTCCACGGCCGGGCCGACGCGAGCTGCTTCGCCGAGACCAGTCCGAGCCGGTTGAGCAGCACGACGACCAGCGGGATCTCGGCCGCGACGCCGAACACCAGCATCATCTTGACGATGAAGTCGAAGTACTCGGCGCCGGTGACGAGCGAGCCGAAGCCGTCGGGCACGAACCCGATGAGGATCTCCATGGCCTTCGGCAGCACCACGTAGGCGAGCGCCGCGCCGCCGATGAACAGCGGCGCGCCGGTACCGGCGAGCAGCAGCGCCCAGCGCTTCTCGTGGCGGTGCAGGGCGGGCAGCACGAACGCCCAGATCTGCCACAGCCAGAACGGGCTCGACGCGAGCAGCCCGAACACCAGCGAGATCTTGAGCTGGTACTGGAACGCGCCGCCGACGCCGGTGATGATCAGCTGCGTGTCGATGCCCTCGCGCTCGAGCAGCGGACGCATCTCGTTGTACGGGTGCGTGAGGAAGTTCAGGATCGGGGCGTAGAAGACCAGCCCGAGGATCGTGAACACGGCGATCGCGAGGACCGCGCGGGTGAGTCGGGAGCGGAGCTCCCGCAGGTGCTCCACGAGGGGCATGGTGCCGCCCGCGGCCCCGGACGGCGCGCCGCTCAGCGACGCCAAGACTTACGCCTGCTCGGACGTGCCGTCGCGGCGCAGCTGCTCGGAGCGGGTGGTTGCCTCGGTCCGCGCGCCGGAGTCGTCGACGACCTCGCCGTCGAGGTCGTGGGACGGCTTCTCGTCGTCCTTGAGCTCCTTGACCTCGGACTTGAAGATGCGGAGCGCGCGTCCGGAGCCACGGGCGAGCTCAGGGAGCTTGCGGCCTCCGAACAGCAGCAGGACCACGCCGAGGATGAGAAGGATCTCCGTGGGGCCGATCTGCCTGAACATGGTGTCTCTTTCGTCGGGTGCGGTCTCATCCATCGTACGCCGCAAGTGCTGAACGGGCGGTGTCCAGCACCTGTACGCGCAGTGCGTCCGGCTCGACGACGTGCACGGTGCCGCCGTTGCGCAGCACGAGCCGACGCAGCCACGCCTCGTCGCCACCGTACAGGCGCACGCGACGTCGGCCGGCGACGTCGCCCAGCTCCTCGACGGTGTAGTACTCGGTGAGCCAGTGCGCGGCGGGGTCGAGGTCGAGGACGGCCGAGGGGGTCTGCTCACCCACCTCGAAGAGGTCGTCGCCCAGGTCGCGCGACGTCGCGTCGTGCCGCTGGGCGCGACGACCGGTGTCGTCGGCGCGGACGACACGGTCGAGGCGGAAGAAGCGCACGTCGTCGGCGCGCAGGCAGTACGCCTCGAGGTAGGTGTGGCCCTGGCGCGTGAAGAGCCGCTGCGGGTCGACCTGGCGCGTCGTGACGTCGTCGCGGGAGTCGGTCGCGTAGTCGATCTCGAGACGGTGCCCGTCGGCGAGCGCCGCGGCCACGGTGTCGCGCACGGCAGGGTCGACGTCGGCGACGTGCACGTCGACCGCCTCGACGGCACCCTCGGCGGCCACCGCCGTCTCGAGCTTCGCGAGCGCCGCGTCGACGATGGGCAGCTGCGAACCCGACGCCGACGCCCGCAGGGTGCGCAGGGCAGCCACGAGCGCCACGCCCTCGTCGGCCGTGAGCCGCAGGGGCCGGCTGAGGAACTCGGCGTCGCGGATGTGGATGACGTCGTCGACCTCCAGCGCGGCGAGGTCGACGTCGATCAGCTCACCGGCGTACTCCCCCACGCCCGTGAACATGAGCAGGCGGAGGTCGTCGCGGATCTGCTTGGGCGTCACCCCGAACTCGCGGGCCACCTCGCGCACGGGCACGCCGTCGTTGCCCTGCAGGTACGGCACGAGCGCCAGCATCCGCACGACCTGCTGCGCGGAGCGGTTCGCGGGCCGCGTCACGCGCCCACCCCCGGGCTCGGCAGTCCGGTGTCCGCCAGCACCGCGCGCAGCCGGGCGACGACCTGGTCGCGCAGGTCGGGCGGGTCGAGCACGACGACGTCCGGCCCGTACGACGCGATCTCGGCCGCGAGGTCCCACCCGGTGGAGAACGGGACGACGAGGACGTCGCGGCCGTCGGGGCCGGTCTCGACGTGCGTGGCGGTGCGTCGCAGTGCGTTCGCGCGGCGCTCGGCCACGCTCAAGCGGGCGACGCGGTCGGACGGGCGGGGGAAGAGTGCGGTGGCGGCCGCCGAGACGACCTCCTCCGGCGGGCGGCGGAACGCTCCCGGCTCACCGTCGAGCTCGAGGTCGCCCACCACGCGCGAGAGGCGGAACATGCGCGGTGCGTCGCGGTCGACGTCGTGGCCGACCAGGTACCAGCGACCGCGCCACGAGAGGATCCGCCACGGCTCGACGTGCCGCCATGCGGAGCACGTCGGTGTCGACGTCGACGCCGGCGGCCTTGAGCTTCACGAGCGCCGAGGTGGAGCTCGAGGCGAGCCCGGCGTGCTCCCACACCTGCGCGGCGAGGCCCAGCACCGCAGCCTCCTCGCGGGTCAGGTCGAGGTCGGGCAGCTCTGCGGTGTCGCGGCGGATGCGGTAGCCGGGCTCGTCGTCGAAGTACTTGTCGTTGGTGCCGGTCTCCACGGCGATGCCCAGCTCGCGCAGCTCTTCCTTGTCGCGCTCGAACTTGCGCTCGAACGCGACCTGGTTGGACTCGCGGTAGTCGGCGATCGCCTGGCGGATCTGGTCCTTCGACAGGTACTGACGGGTGACGAGGAGGGTGAAGATGAGGTTCATCAACCTCTCTGTCTTGCGGTCGGCCACGCCCCCAGCATGTCAGACGGTCAGGACGCGTCCAGGATGTCGATCGCGAAGGCCAGGGTGTCGCCCGCCTTGATGTCGCTGCCGGCCGGCGGCTTGTCGCCGTAGGCGCTGTCGGCGGGGCAGACCAGCACGACGCGGCTGCCGATGGTCTGGCCCGGGAGCTCGTCCTTCCAGCAGGCGATGACCTGGTCGAGCGAGAACGACGCCGGCGCACCGCGGCCCCAGCTGCTGTCGAAGACCTTGCCGTCGGGGTAGACCTGGCCGACGTACTGCGCGGTGATCTCCGCGCCCTTCTTGACCTTCTCGCCGTCGCCCTTGATCGCGACGTACGCCGCGGCGCGCTTCGGGTCCTTCGTGACGTCCTTGCCGTCCTTGAAGCCGCTCGGCTGGCCGTCCTTCAGCACGATCGACGGCACGCTGCTCGGCAGCTTCTCGGCCGTGCCCTTGGCCTCGGTGCCGACCTTGCCGACGATGTCGAACAGGAAGACCATCGTGTCGTCCTTCTTCACGCCGAGGGTCTGCTCGGCCTGCGTCTGGGCCTGGCCGTCCTTGAAGCCGTCCTTCGGCGGGATCGCCACGAGCACGCGGCTGCCGACCTTCTGGCCGGTGAGTCCCTTGACGAAGCCCGCCAGCACGCTCTCGGTCGACAGCTTCGTGGTGAGCGGGCGCTCGGCCTTGAAGGAGTTGTCGAACTGCTTGCCGGTGCGCCCGTTGACCGCGACGTAGTTCAGCTTCACGGTGTCGCCGTCCTTCACCTCGGCGCCGCTGCCCTCCTTGACGACACGCGTCTCGGTGGCCGACGCGGTGAAGTCGTCGGGGACCGTGACGGACGGGCTCTTGGCCGAGCTGACCTTCACGTCGTCGAGTCCGTCGGACCCGGCACCGCAGCCGGCGAGCACGAGCGCGAGGACGGAGGTCAGGGCGAGGGCGAGATGGCGACGCACGGAATCACTTTCGTCGAGGTGATGGCCTCCGTCACGCTATCGGCACCGACCAAGAGCAGCCTGAACGACCGCCCAGAACACGCTGCGGACGTCGGGCGACGCCCGTGCTCACATGCCGTCGATGAGTCTCTGGACCCGGTCGTCGGCGGCGCGGAACGGGTCCTTGCAGAGCACGGTGCGCTGCGCCTGGTCGTTGAGCTTGAGGTGCACCCAGTCGACCGTGAAGTCGCGGCGACGCTCCTGCGCACGCTTGATGAAGTCGCCGCGCAGCTTCGCGCGCGTGGTCTGCGGCGGGACCGACTTGGCGGCGAAGACGTCGCGGTCGTTCGTCACCCGGGCGACGGCGCCCCGGTTCTGCAGCAGGTAGAAGATGCCGCGGTCGCGGCGGATGTCGTGGTACGCGAGGTCGAGCTGCGCGATGCGCGGGTCGGCCCAGCTGAGACCGTGCGCGGTGCGGTAGCGGTCGAGCATGCGGAACTTGATGACCCAGTCGATCTCGCGCTCCACGAGCGTGAGGTCCTCGGACTCCACGGCCTTGAGCGTCCGCTCCCAGAGGTCCATCGTCCGGTCGATCGTCGGGGTGTGCAGACCGTGCCGGTCGACGAACTCCGCCGCCTTCGCGAAGTACTCGGCCTGGATCTCCAACGCCGACAGCTCGCGGCCGTTGGCCAGCTGGACCGTGCGACGCCCGGTCATGTCGTGGGAGATCTCGCGGATCGCGCGGATCGGGTTCTCGAGGGTCATGTCGCGCATGACCACGCCGGCCTCGATCATCCGCAGCACGAGGTCGGTCGTGGCGACCTTGAGCAGCGTCGTGGTCTCGCTCATGTTCGAGTCGCCGACGATGACGTGCAGGCGCCGGAACCGCTCGGCGTCGGCGTGCGGCTCGTCGCGCGTGTTGATGATGGGCCGCGAGCGGGTCGTGGCGCTCGAGACGCCCTCCCAGATGTGCTCCGCACGCTGGCTGACCGAGAAGATCGTGCCGCGCGGCGTCTGCTGCACCTTGCCCGCGCCGCAGATGATCTGCCGCGAGACGAGGAACGGGATCAGCACGTCGGCGATCCGGTTGAACTCCCCGCCTCGACCGACCAGGTAGTTCTCGTGGCACCCGTAGGAGTTGCCGGCGGAGTCGGTGTTGTTCTTGAACAGGTAGATGTCGCCGTCGACGCCGTCGTCGGCGAGGCGCTGCTGGGCGTCGATCATCAGGCCCTCGAGGATCCGCTCCCCCGCGCGGTCGTGGGTGACGAGGTCGACGAGGTCGTCGCACTCGGGCGTGGCGTACTCGGGGTGGCTGCCGACGTCGAGGTACAGCCGCGCGCCGTTGCGCAGGAACACGTTGCTGCTGCGTCCCCACGACACGACCCGTCGGAAGAGGTAGCGCGCGACCTCGTCGGGCGACAGACGGCGCTGTCCCTTGAACGAGCAGGTGACGCCGTACTCGTTCTCGATCCCGAAGATCCGCCGGTCCATGTCGTCAGCGTAGTCCTGAGTACCAGCCGATGGGGTTCGAAGCGCCGCGGACGCGAGGCAGCCGTAGGGTCGTCGCCATGGAGCACAGGACTCTCGGAAGGACCGGCCGCGACGTGTCGGTCGTCGGTCTCGGCACGTGGCAGCTCGGAGCGGACTGGGGCGACGTGAGCAGCGATGACGCCGCCGCCGTCCTGGAGGCGGCCGTGGAGTCCGGCGTGACCTTCCTCGACACCGCCGACGTGTACGGCGACGGTCGCAGCGAGCAGGCGATCGCCGCGTTCCGGCGCGCGCACCCCGACCTGGATCTCACGGTGGCCACGAAGATGGGCCGCCGCCTGGACCAGGTGCCGGAGAACTACGTGATCGAGAACTTCCGGGCGTGGACGGAGCGCTCCCGCCGCAACCTCGACGTCGACACGCTCGACCTCGTGCAGCTGCACTGCCCCCCGACGGCCGTCGTCGAGGACGACGAGGTCTACGACGCGCTCGACACGCTGGTCGACGAGGGCGTGCTCGCCGCGTACGGCGTCAGCGTCGAGACGTGCGACCAGGCCCTCGCGGCGATCGCCCGCCCGAACGTCGCGTCGATCCAGATCATCCTCAACGCGTTCCGGCTCAAGCCGCTCGACGCGGTGCTCCCCGCTGCCCGCGAGGCCGGCGTCGGCATCATCGCGCGCGTCCCGCTCGCGAGCGGTCTGCTGAGCGGCCGCTACACGCGCGACACGACGTTCGCGTCCGACGACCACCGGACCTACAACCGCCACGGCGAGGCGTTCGACGTGGGCGAGACGTTCTCCGGCGTCGACTTCGAGGTCGGCGTGCAGGCCGCGCAGGAGTTCGCCGCGCTGCTGCCCGACGACGTGACCCCGGCGCAGGCCGCCCTCGCCTGGGTCGTCGCGCAGGACGGCGTGAGCACCGTCATCCCCGGCGCCCGGAACCCCGAGCAGGCACGGGGCAACGCGTCGGCCGCCGACGTCACCCTCGACGCCTCCGTGCTGGAGGGCGTGCAGCGGATCTACGACGAGCACCTGCGCGAGGCGGTCCACCCCCGCTGGTGAGCACCAGCGGGGGTGGACGGTCTGGTCGGCTCAGAGCCCGGGCAGCGGCGCCGGCAGCACCGGTGCGGGTGCCCGTCGAGTGGTCGGCTCGTCGGTGAAAGGCGCACGGTCCTGCTCGCAGGTCGAGCGATCGCGTGGCGCCTCCCCGTCGACGAGGTACCGGGCGATCGCAGCGTCGGCGCACGTGCTCACCGCGAGGGTCGTGTGGCCGTAGCCCTCGACCGTCAGCACGCGAGCGTCGTCGAACTTCTCGGCGAACGGCCGGGTGTTCGCGTACGGGGTCGCCGGGTCGAAGCGCGTACCGATCACGAGCACGGTGGCGTCGGTCGTCTGCGTCCACGGTCCGGTGAAGGCGTCGCGATCGCGCAGGCCGATCTGCGGGCACTGGACACCGACCCAGCTGCGGAAGCGTCCGAACCGAGGCGCGACCCGGTCCTCGCGGTCGGCGAGCGCGGGGTACGCGGCGGGCGGGAGAACCGAGCGGGAGTCGACGCAGAGCTGGGCGAGCGAGCTGCCGAGTGAGGTGTACCGCTCCTGCGTGGGGGCCAGCTGACGCTGCAGGGTCGTCGGCGCCTCGCCACCGCCCTCCGCGAGCAGCACCAGGAAGTCCGAGAGGCCAGAGAACGCGCTCGGCGAGTAGAGCTGGAGGAAGATCGAGGAGATGGCCAGCGGGTAGGTGAACTCGACCGGCGTGCCCTGGACGTCGATCGTCACGGGTCGCGTCCGTAGCCGCTCGAGCACCTCGTCGACGACCTCTGCGGGATCACCCAGCGCGTTCAACGAGCAACGCTCCCCGGCGAGGCGGCAATGCTCCAGGAACTCGTCGAACACCTCCTCCGCCGCCGGACCTTGCGCGAGGCGAGCGCCGACGGAGCGCGGGTCGCGGTTCGCGCCGGAGTAGGCCTCGACGTCGACCGTGCCGTCGAGCACCATCGAGCCGACCCGGTCGGGGAACAACCGAGCGTACGTCGCGCCGAGGTAGGTGCCGTAGGAGTAGCCCTGGTAGGCGAGGGTGTCGTCGCCGACGGCGCGCCGCAACAGCTCGAGGTCACGGGCCACGTTCGCGGTCGACGCGTGACGGATGACGTCACCGGCCTCCGCACGGCAGGCGCGCGAGATCCGTGCCGTCTGGCGCACGAAGGCGCGCTCCTCGGACCGCGTGACCGGGAAGGCCGGAAGGCCCTCGAGCGCGGCCGCCTCCGCGTCCGCGTCGTCGAAGCAGCGCGCGGGATCGGAGAGGCCGACCCCGCGCGGGTCGAACCCGACGAGGTCGTAGTGCTCGCGCACCTCGGGGGTGACGAGGACGTCGAAGACCTGCTGCAGGGTCGAGACCCCCTCACCGCCGGGGCCTCCGAAGTTGAGGAAGAGGCTCCCCTTGCGCGACGACGGCCGGCTCGCCGGAAGACGGGTGAGCGCAACGGTCGTCGTGGCGCCACGGGGGCGGTCGTAGTCGGTCGGCACCTGCACGCTCGCGCACTCGAAGCCAGCGGGCGCACCTTCGTCGCACGCCTGCCAGTCGATGGTGGGCGTGGCGATGCGATCGAGGCGTTGCTGCTCGTCGAAGGCGCGTGCCTGGACCGTGGTGGTGGTCGCGGTCAGCAGCCCGGCGGCCAGTACGGCCACCGTGACGGACGACAGGAGTCGTCGCATGGTTCCCCCCGAAGGATCGATGACGTGACGTCACCGACGCTAGGCGTGGGGGGTCGTCCCGCGCATCGGCCGCGAGGCCGAGTCGTCGTCGGCCGTGCGACCTCGGTGTAGTGCTCGGTGAGGTGCGCGTCGACCTGCTCGCTCTGTCCGCCCATCACGCCGTGGCCACGGACGTCGGCGACCGAGCCGTCGTAGGTGAGGCGGTACACCTGGTCGTGGGCGGCGTCGTCGCCCACCTCGGCCACGAAGATCTCCACCTCGTACGGCTTCTCGCCGCCGGAGGAGAAGATCGTGCCGAGCGTCTGCGCGTACGCGTTGGCCAGCCCGCGACCGGTGACGTCGCGCCGGTCGTAGGCGTAGCCGCGCATGTCGGCGAGCCGGACGCCCGCGATGCGCAGGTTCTCGAACTCGTTGTAGCGACCGACCGCCGCGAAGCCGATGCGGTCGTAGATCTCGCTGATCTTGTGCAGCGCCTGCGAGGGGTTCTCCGCGACGAGCAGGATGCCGTCGGCGTACTGGACCACGACGACGCTGCGGCCACGGGCGATGCCCTTGCGCGCGAAGTCGGCCCGGTCCTTCATGAGCTGCTCGGGCGAGACGTAGAACGGTGCGGTCATGCGGGGTCTCCTCAGGTGAGGGGGGCCGAGGGCCCGTCGGGACGGGTCATGCGGCCGCCGATCACGGCGTCGGCGACGGCGGCGGTCTGCGCCTCGTCCCACGCCCGGTAGCCGTCGGCGGTGATGACGCTGACCAGCGGGAAGATGCGCCGCGTGAGGTCCGGGCCGCCGGTGGCGGTGTCGTCGTCGGCCGCGTCGTAGAGCGCCTGGATGACGGCGGTGACCGCCGAGCGCTCGTCCATGCCCTCGGCGTACAGCTTCTTGAGCGAGCCGCGCGCGAACGTCGAGCCGGAGCCGACGGAGTGGAACGTGCGCTCCTCGTTCTTGTTGCCGGTGACGTCGAAGGCGAAGATGCGCCCGCACTGCTGGTCGAGGTCGTAGGCGGCGAACAGCGGCACGACGGCGAGGCCCTGCATGGCCATGCCGAGGTTGCCGCGGATGAGGGTGGCGAGCCGGTTGGCCTTGCCGTCGGTCGACAGCGTCGCACCCTCGATCTTCTCGTAGTGCTCGAGCTCGACCTGGAAGAGCCGGGTCATCTCGATCGCGATGCCGGCCGTGCCGGCGATGCCGACGCACGAGTACTCATCGGTCGGGAAGACCTTCTGGATGTCGCGCTGCGCGATGACGTTGCCCATCGTCGCCCGGCGGTCGCCGGCCATGACGACTCCGTCGGCGAACGTGGCGGCCACGATGGTGGTGCCGTGCGCGACGCCGGCGAGCTCACCGGTGGCGGCCCCGGCCGCGCCCGGCATCATCTCCGGCGCCTGCGAGGCGAGCAGGTCGGCGAACGACGACCCGCCCACCGAGCGGTACCCGTCGGGCAGCATCGCTGGGCCGTTCACTGGCCGCCCTTCTGCACGAAGCTGCGGACGAACTCCTCGGCGTTCTCCTCGAGGACGTCGTCGATGTCGCCCAGGATCGCGTCGACGTCGTCGTCGAGCTTCTCCTTGCGCTCGGTGTCCTGGGGCGCGGTGGTCTCGGCGGTCTCCGCCTGCTCGTCGTCGGACCTGCGGGGCGTCCTGTGCTGCTGCTCGGCCATGGGTTCACCCTAGCCCCCTGAGGCCCACGCGCCGCTCGGGTTTCCGCGTGGTGCGGGTGCGTCGTGCGCGGGGCGTGGGCCTTGCCGGTGCGCTGCCTGCGGTGGTCGTGTGGTTGCCGGTGCGCTGCCTGCGGTCGTCGTGACCTTGGTGGTGCGCTGCCTTCGGGCCTCGTGACCTTGCTGGTGCGCTGCCCCGGCTGGCGCTGGCGGTGGCCTCCGAAAGGGCCTCGACCGGCAGCGGGCCTGGACGCGGTTCCGGGTCTCGGGGTCTGGCCTAGGCCCGCCCTCGACGCAAGATTCTTCGTTCCTGCGTTCTTGACCCACCGATCGGCGTTCGCGCGTCCTATCGGTGGATCTGCAACCGCAGGAGCCGTTCTGCGGTTGAAGATCCACCGATAGCGGGCTGCCGGCGCAGATGTCTCTGCGTTCGCGACGGGATCCCGTGACAAATGCAGAATCCTTGGACCCCGACGAGCGAACGCAGAGTCTTGCGTCAACCCCGTGCCCAACCTGCAGCCCGAGACCCCGGACCAGCGCCGTCGCCAGCCGCCCGGTCGAGGCCCTTGCGGAGGCCAGACCCAGCGAAGGCCGAAGCAGCGCACCAGCAAGGTCAGACCCCCCTGCGGCAGCGCAGCAGCGAGACAAGACCCCCGCAGGCAGCGCACCAGCGCGTCGACGAGAAGAGAGGTCAGCGCCCCGTGATGGTGCGGAAGAAGGCGGTCGCGTCAGCGCTGTCCTCGAACAGCGCGCCGACGTGCTCGGCGGTCCCGCGCAGCGGCTCCATGGTGGGGATGCGCTGCAGCGACTCGTAGCCGGGCAGGTCGAGGATGACGGAGTCCCAGGAGGCGGCGGCGACCTCGGAGGCGAAGGTGCTGAGGCAGCGGCCGCGGAAGTAGGCGCGCGTGTCGTGCGGGGGCTCCTCGATCGCGCGGACGACCTCCGCGTCGTCGACGATCCGCTCGAGGCGGCCGGAGTGGACGAGACGGTGGTAGATGCCGCGCTCGGGTCGCACGTCGTGGTACTGCAGGTCGACGAGGTGCAGCTTCGCGTGGTCCCAGTCGAGCCCGTCGCGGTCGCGGTAGGACTCGAGCAGCGACAGCTTCGCGACCCAGTCGAGCTCGCGCACGCACTCCATCGGGTCGCGGCCGAGGCGGGTCAGCACGCTCTCCCACCGGGCGAGGACGTCGTCGGTCTGCTCGTCGGACCCCTCGCGGGCGACGAAGGCGCGTGCCTGCTCGAGGTAGTGCCACTGCAGGTCCAGGCCCGTCATCGTGCTGCCGTCCTGCAGCTCGACGAGCGCGGTGAGGGTCGGGTCGTGCGAGATGGCGTGCAGGGCGACGACCGGCTGCGCGAGGGCCGGCGCAGGTGACAGGAAGCCGGCCTCGAGCATCGCCAGCACCAGCGACGTCGTCCCGTGCTTGAGGTAGATGGACGTCTCGGCGAGGTTGGCGTCGCCGACGATGACGTGCAGCCGCCGGTACTTCTTCGGGTCGGCGTGCGGCTCGTCGCGGGTGTTGACGATCGGCCGCTTCAGCGTGGTCTCGAGCCCGACGCCGACCTCCATGTAGTCGGCGCGCTGCGAGAGCTGGAAGGCGTGGACGCTGCCGTCCTGCTCCTGCCCGACCCGGCCAGCGCCGCAGACGACGGGGCGGGAGACGAAGAACGGCGTCAGCTGCGCGACGATCGCGTCGAAGGGGACGGCCCGGTCGACGAGGTAGTTCTCGTGCGACCCGTACGACGCGCCCTTGTTGTCGATGTTGTTCTTGTAGAGCACGATCGAGCCCGCACCCGGCACCTGCGCGGCGAGCTCGGCACCACGACGCATCACGTGCTCGCCGGCCTTCTCCCAGACGACGACGTCGCGCGGCGAGGTGACCTCCGGCGAGGAGTACTCGGGGTGCGCGTGGTCGACGTAGAGCCGGGCGCCGTTGGTGAGGATGATGTTGGCGAGCCCGAGGTCCTCGTCGGTGAGCTGCGTCGGGTCGGCGCGGTCGCGGCTGAGGTCGAAGCCGCGCGCGTCGCGCAGCGGGCTCTCCTCCTCGAAGTCCCAGCGGGCTCGGCGCGTCAGGCCGTGCGCGGCGGCGTAGCTGTTCACCACGTGCGTCGACGCCACCATGGGGTTCGCGCTGGGCTGCCCCTGCACCGCGATCCCGTACTCGACCTCGCTGCCCTGGACCCGACGCACCGTCATGGGCCCAGCGTAGGGGTGTCGTCCTCGCGACGTCGGCCGCCCGCGTCCTGACGGGACGGGTGCCGGAGCGTCACGCCGACTTCGCCCCGAGGTCACCTGGGCGTGGCCCGGCCGACGTCGGCCGCCACGACGCTCGACGCATGAGGATCGTGATCGTCGCAGAGTCCTTCCTCCCCCAGACCAACGGTGTCGTGCACTCGGTGCTGAGGGTCCTCGACCACCTCGCGTCGCGAGGTGACGAGGTGCTCGTCGTCGTGCCGGACGCGGCGACGGAGGTGCCGCACGAGGTCGCCGGCGCGCGCGTCGTGACCCTGCCAGCCTGGGCGTTCCCCGGCTACCCCGACGTCAGGGTCGCGACCGGTCGGGTCTCCCCCGTCACCGCGATCCTGCGCGACTTCGACCCCGACGTCGTGCACCTGGCGTCGCCGTTCGCGCTGGGCTGGCGCGCCGCACTGGCGGCCAACGCCCTCGACATCCCGGTGGTGGCCGTCTACCAGACCGACGTGCCGACGTACGCGGGTCGCTACGGCATCCGCGGCGTCGAGAATCTGCTGTGGAAGCGGGTGCGCGACGTGCACGGCCGCGCCGACCTCAATCTCGTCCCGTCCACCGCCACCCTGGACACCCTCCAGGCGCAGGGCGTCGAGCGCCTGGTGCTGTGGCGCCGCGGTGTCGACACGGAGCGCTTCTCCCCCGCCCGCCGTGACGACGCCTGGCGCCGCACCGTCGCGCCGGACGGCGAGCGGCTCGTCGGGTACGTCGGCCGACTCGCGCCGGAGAAGCAGGTGCAGGACCTCGCGGCCCTCGCCGGCGTGCCCGGCACCCGCCTCGTCGTCGTGGGCGACGGACCGGAGCGGGGGCGGCTCGAGCGGCTGCTGCCCGGTGCCCACTTCACCGGGATGCTGCACGGCACCGAGCTCGCGACCGCGATGGCGAGCCTCGACGTCCTGGTGAGCACGAGCGAGACGGAGACGTTCTGCCAGGTCGTCCAGGAGGGGCTCGCGAGCGGCGTGCCCGTCGTGGCGGCCGGGGTGGGCGGACCCGTCGATCTCGTCGACCACAGCCGCACGGGCTGGCTGTACCCCGCGGGGGACCTGGCCGCGATGGCCGGCTTCGTGCGCGACCTGACCGGCGACGAGTCCAAGCGCGCGGCGTTCGGCCGTGCCGCGCGCCGGGC